>SHUZ01000035.1 GCA_009694415.1 Acidimicrobiia bacterium | reverse complement strand
TGCAGCAGCGCCGATTGCGGCGATACCTGCGCCTATCGCGATGGTTGGGCCGGCCGGTGGGGTTGGCATGCGGTCGCGCAAACTGACTGGATTCGCAAAGTGGCGTACCTCCCATCCGCGGGCGACGGCTTCGCGCTGTAGTTCTCGATCTGGATTCACTGCGACAGGGTTACCAACCGCTTCAAGCATCGGCAGGTCTGTGACCGAGTCTGAGTACGCGTAAGAAGCAGAGAGATCTATTCCTTCGCGTAAGGCGATCTCGGTCACCGCTTCTGCTTTGTAGGGTCCGTAGGCATAGAAGTCGAGCTCGCCTGTGTAGTTCCCGTCGACATCGATCTGAGCGCGTGTCGCGATTACTTCATCTGCCCCCAGATACTCGCCGAGCGGTTCCGCGACTTCCATCGGTGCAGAAGAGACGATAACGACTCGCCTACCGGCAGCTTTATGTTGATCGAATAGGTCGAGTGCTTCGGCGAAAACAATGGGTGAGATGACTTCGTCGAGGGTCTCTCGCACGATCTCAGCAATGTTCTGTTGATTCCATCCGCGCGTGAGCGAAAGCATTGATTGCCTGACCTTTTCCATCTTTGTTTCATCCGCACCGAGCAACATGAACACGATCTGCGCGTAGATGCTTCGAACGATCGTGCGGCGCGTCAGTAAGCCCTCGCGATAGAAGGGCTTCCCGAACGCGAGCACGGAACTCTTGGCAATGATGGTCTTGTCGAGGTCGAAGAAGGCACCCTCGAGCGGCGGACGATTGATACTGGACACGCTCCGAGACTACGGCCTCTTGACAAGATGACGCGCGTCATGCAAGATGGGTTCCTTCCCCCTCCCTTCCCCGGGTCCGGTTTTCACGCGCCCAACGCGGCGCAACCGAAGGGAGGGAGTCTTGTCACTCCTTACGATCTGGTCTCCCAAGGGCGGCTCCGGCACGTCGGTCGTCGCCGCCACTTGTGCACTTGTCCTCGCACGTAGCCGAAACACACGCCTGGTCGATTTAGCGGGGGATCAGCCTGCGATTCTCGGCCTCGGCACTGAACCGATATCTGGCGTTGCCGACTGGCTGGCAATTGGGCCCACAGCCCCAACCGAAGCACTCGACCGCCTCGCCGTCGACGTGGCACCAAATCTCACCCTCCTTGCACGTGGTTCTGTGCCCAGCTTGCTTGCTCCAGATGCGCTCGCCGAGGCGGGCGCTGCTCTCGGTGTCGCGCTGCGCGATGGCAAGGTGTCGACCGTTGTTGATGCGGGGCTCGCTGATACCCCTGCATCTCGCGCGTTGTTAGAAGTATCCGACGTAAGTCTCATCGTGATCCGGGAGTGTTATTTAGCTCTTCGCCGCGCTGTGCGTATGCCTTTGGTGGGCCGTGCGGCAGGAATATTTCTGGTCACCGATGGAACACGATCCCTGGGGGCGCGCGAAGTATCCGATGTGTTGGGTCGGTCTGTTGTAGCGAGTGTTCCAGTTCGCGACGGCATCGCTCGCGCCGTTGACGCCGGTTCGTTACCAAGTCGTATCCCCGAGCCACTGGTTCGCGCGGCCTCAGATGCCCTCAATGCCGTTGGCCTAGGGGAAAAGCGGCGCGGTGAAGCAGCATGATGGTGGCTCGCGTTCAAGCAGGCCGAGTTCAGTCGCCCGGTGCTCAAGCGGATCGCGATCTTCGACGTCGCGTACATGCAGACCTTGTAGCCGCCGAAGGCATCGAGCAACTTGCAACGGCATCACCCGAAACATTGTGCAATCGCATTGCAGAACTCCTGCATCGTGCGGATCCCTTATTGGATCCAGAACGTCATCGCAGGCTCGTTGGCCAACTTGCGGCTGAGGTAACCGGGCTTGGGCCGCTAGAGGCACTGCTCGCAGATCCAACCGTCACGGAAGTGATGGTCAATGGTCCCGGCCGTTGTTTCGTGGAGCGCGGAGGCAAGCTTGAAGCCGTTCCACTCGATCTCGACGCAGTCGGGATCCTTTGCGCCGTGGAACGTGTCCTAGCGCCTCTCGCTTTGCGAATAGATAGATCGTCTCCGATGGTCGATGCGCGCCTACCGGATGGTTCGCGATTGCACGCGGTAATCCCACCATTGGCGATTGACGGCCCCTGTCTAACGATTCGACGTTTCGGAGCAATGCCAGTGACGGTCGAAGCATTTGGTGTCGGACCTCTCGCGTTCGACTTCTTGCACTGGGCTGTACGCGCTGGTTGGAACGTGCTTGTTTCAGGTGGCACCGGAGCGGGTAAGACCACTCTGCTCAACGCACTTTCTGGAGCGATCGAACCATCAGAACGTGTCATAACGATAGAAGAAACCGCAGAGTTGAGGCTCTCGGGAGAGCATGTTGTGCGGCTCGAAGCAAGAACAGCGAACGCAGAGGGAGCCGGAGCAGTAGGTGTGCGCGAACTCGTACGAGCGGCGTTGCGCATGCGTCCAGACCGCATTGTTGTAGGTGAGGTTCGGGGAGGCGAGGCATTCGACCTTCTCCAAGCCCTCAACACGGGTCACGATGGCGCGCTTTCAACTGTGCATGCAAACAGTCCCATCGACGCGTTGCGACGCCTTTCGACGCTCGCGTTGTTAGGTGGAACTGGGCTTCCACACGAAGCCATTAGGGAACAAGTAGTGGCAGCTCTTGATGCTGTGGTCCAGGTAGAACGCAGACGCGATGGTGCGCGTCAGGTCGTCTCGATCGCAGAAGTTAGAGACCAATCGAGCGCGTTCGCAATTCGAGAACTCTTTGGCATGGGCTCCGAAGGTCTCGAAGCGCTCCGCGATCCACTTCGCCCCCCGAGGCGTTCAGAGATCTGCGAGTGGTCACCATGATCGAGTGGTTTGCGGCGATTGCTGGTCTCACCGTCTTGATATTCGTAGCGCGCGCCGCGCGCCGCACAGAAGTTACCCAAAGAGTGCGGCGACTCAATTCGTCACGCAGACGCCTGCCAGAACAGCTACGCAGCCGGATTGCTAGTTCGCTCGTTCGCGCGGATCTCGACCTCGAACCCGAAGATGCAGTCGCGCGGCTTGTTATTTTCGCGTCTGCTGCCGGAGTGTTGGCGCTACCCATGGCCCCACAAATCGTGTTGCCTGTATTTCTAATCTCGTTGGGCGCAGGGCCTGTCGGGCTACGGCTCGCACATGACCGCGCCAATCGACGTGCATCCTCTGTTATTCCGGCAGTTCTGGATCGCGTTTCCGGAGTCCTGCGATCTGGCGGAACTGTTGACGAGAGCATTGGAATCCTTGCTCGCGGCGGAGGTCCAATCGCCGGAGACATGCAACGCATCCGCGCACGATGCGCGATGGGAACGCGCCTCGCCGAATCCCTCGCGAGTTGGCGCACCGGTCGCCCGTTGCCCGCTGTGAGCGCAGCCGCAGGAGCAATGACAATTGCCGACGATCTCGGCGGACGCTGTGCCGACGCATTGGAGGGGCTTGCAAGTTCGTTACGTCAACGCGACGGCGCTCAAAAGGAGGCGCTCGCACTGTCGGCGCAGGCCCGCATGTCAGCGGTCGTAGTAGGCCTAGCTCCACTTGGATACTTGTTGATCGCGTCGCTTGCAGACCCTGCATCCCTACGCGTGATGCTCACGACATCGTTCGGCCGCGTCTGCCTCGTCTTGGGCTTGTCGCTCGAGGTTGCAGGTGTGCTGTGGATGCGAGCGATGGTTAGGGCAGAGGTGTGATGGCCACACTTTTCGGTGTCGTATGGGGTGTACTTATTTGTTCGCCAATCGCGTTACGCGCGCACAGGCGTGTCGCAGGAGCACGCGCATCGATTTTGGCTTCCGAAGTCGGCCACATGCGGAGAAGCGCGAAGCCGTGGAAATCTCTCGGCCCTATCGGCGCAGTGCTGGGTCGCCTTTCGCGAGCCCGAAGCGAACGACGGGTATTACGCATCCAGATTCGGGAACTTCCGTTGGTTCTTGACCTCCTCGCTCTTGCAGTGAACGCCGGGTGCACTCCATATCGCTCTCTCGAAATCGCGATTCAATGGGGACCAGAACAATGTGCGGTTGCATTCCGTCGCGTACTCGGCGCTACCGCTATCGGCGCTCGCCTGTCCGATGCTCTGGGATATATGAAGGACGACGCGCTGGTATTGGCACCCGTGGCCGAGGTGCTTATAGCGAGCGAACAATTAGGCACACCTGCAGCGCAAACTCTGGCGCGTCTTGCCGATGAAGCGCGAGCCGATTTACGAAGGCGCGCCGAGGCTCGTGCGCGCGTCCTTCCGGTGAAACTCCTATTCCCGCTTGTTTTCCTCGTGCTCCCTGCGTTCGGCCTTCTCACGGTCGTTCCGGCACTCATATCGGCGCTCGATCACCTATAGCGCTCGCTCTTCCCCGATCAATCCGCAATTACAAAGGAGTATCCCCATGTTCAGAAATAGCCTCGCGGCCCTTGACCGCGTGGTCCAGAGATGCAGGGTCATCTCGGGCGAACTCGGCCAGACAACTGCCGAATATGCCCTTGTGATTCTCGGTGCGGCAGCGGTGGCGACGTTGCTAATCACTTGGGCCACAAAGAGTCATGCGATCACCAAGTTGTTCGACACCGTTATTGGAAAGGTGCTCGGTTAACCATGCGGTTCCGGTCGTCTTGCCGGACTGTGGCCTGTCCTCCTGATGGGGGACAGGCCACAGTCGAGTTTGCTCTCGTCTTGCCGTTGGTCGTGTTTGCACTTCTATCCATCATCCAAGTTGGGCTAGTCGTGAGCGATCACATCGCGGTCGCGCATGCTGCAAGAGAAGCGGCACGTGCGGCCGCTGTCGATCGTGACCCAGAGCGCGCCGTTATTGCTGCCCGCCGCGTGCTTCGTGATGCGTCAGTAAGTGTTGGTGCACGGCCGGCCGTCGGCCAAGCAATCGCCGTTGACGTTCAGTACCGATCGCGCACCAATCTGCCGATGGTCGGGTTGCTCTTTCCAGATCCGATGCTCCACGCTCGCGCGGTTATGCGAGTTGAACGGTGAACGCGCCGGAGCGTGGAGCAGTGAATATCTTGGCCATCTCCGTCATGGTCCTAGCGAGCGTGTTCATGTTTGGTATCGCCCGGCTTGGTCGGGCAGCGAGTCATTCCGCGAGAGCGGATACCGCTGCCGATGCCGCAGCGCTGGCAGCAGCTGGTGCACTAGCTACCAACCTAGACAGCAATGCTGCGAGGACTGCTGCGGATCAGATTGCGAGACAAAACGGCGCGCTGCTTATTGAGTGCCGATGTAGTGGTGTAGTCGCTCGCGTCACCGTAGCGCTAGGCGATGCTCGCAGTGTCGCGAAAGCCGAGGTTCGGTTCAGTTGTCTTTTCGGCGGTGATGGTTGTTAGTCGCGACCCGTGTTACGACAGTTCGGTTCCCAAGATCGAAACGAACGAGACCATTTCTCCTGGATAACCACCCAAGTTATGCGTAAGCGCCAGCGTCCGATCGTTGGCGATATGGCGGTCCTCCGGTGCCTCACCCCGCAGTTGAAGCCAAGCCTCAAAGACCATTCGAAGTCCCGATGCGCCCACAGGGTGCCCAAAACTCTTGAGCCCTCCGTCGGGGTTAACGGGAAGGTCTCCCTGTAGATCAAACGTGCCATCGAGAATGTCTTGCCAGGCGGTACCGCGTTGCGCGAAGCCGAGATCTTCCATCAGAACCAGTTCGGTGGGTGTAAAGCAATCGTGCACCTCCGCCATAGCCAGTTCCTTGCGTGGGTCAGTGATACCTGCCTGCGCGTACGCATCTCTCGCGGTGGCCTCGACTTCCGGAAAGTGTGTGTAGTCGTAGTCGGGGTCGATCAAGCCGGAACCGTTTCCGGCAACGAACGAAAGCGCTTTGATGTAAAGCGGTTTCTCGCAAAAACGGTGAGCATCCTCTGCCCTCACGACGATCGCTGCAGCCGCGCCGTCGGCGACGCCAGCGCAGTCGAGAATTCCGAGTGGCCCAGCCACGCGTGGCGACGCGCAAATTGCCTCAATACTCATCTCGCGTCGGAACTGTGCGCGTGGGTTTCGTGCACCGTTGTAGTGGTTCTTCCAAGCAATTCTGGCGAGTACTTGTCGGAGTTGATCTTCGTCGATTCCGTACTTTGACGCGTACGCGGGCGCGACCATGGAGAACATCGCAGCAGCAGTCAGGGTGCGTGCCGTGCCGTCGTTCGGAACTGGGAATGCGTTAAGTCCCGCATAACCGCTGTCCTTAACTTTCTCGGCGCCAACGGCCATTGCGATGTCGTAGGCTCCAGAAGCAACGGCGTATGCGGCTTGTCTCAGTGCCTCAGAACCTGTGGCGCAGAAGTTCTCGACGCGAGTAACCGGCTTCTGGTTCAGTTGAAGTGGTCGAGCGAGAGTGATGCCGCTCATGCCGCTCTGCGCTGTGCCAAACCAATAAGCATCTACCGCGTCCTTGTTCGTCCCCGCGCTTGCGAACGCCTGATTCGAGGCATCAACTAGCAAGTCATCGAGGCCTGTGTCGAACCTCTCGCCGAAGGATGTACATCCCATCCCGACAATCGCGACGCGATCCTTAATTCCATGTGAACCCATCAGGCCACTCCATCGTTCGAGTTTGTAATTGTCCCTGCGGATCGCTTGGGCCGCGCCTTCCAGAAGTAGTTGTGTATCCCATCAGCACTCGACAATCGCCGGAACGTCATCTCGAGCCTGTCTCCGATTTTCACATCGGCGGCGTCAACGTCGGTCAGTTCAACCGGGAAGCGCCCGCCCCCATCAAAATCGACGACCGCGAACACGATCGGTGGGCTAGGGGAGTACGCGAGTCGGTCGATTGTGAAAGTGACGATGGTCGCGTCGATGTCGGCCATCGGTGCTGGCTCCATGTCGTCCACCGATCCAGTCATCGAAACGCGGGATGGCGGTAGATGTAGCGCCCCAGTAGATCGGTCACGCGATCCCACAAACCCGAACTTCCAATCCTCGGATCTCCCTGCTGCCGATGCCGAGACGCGGGCAGGTTCCGGTCGGCGAGGCGGCTCGATTGTGACCATCGAGCGCCAGGTAAGAAACTTTGGATATGGAAGATCAGATGCAGTGGCGATTTGATCTTTAATGGATCGCGTGGGCGTGAATCCGGAAATCTTGTCGGTCGCGCGGAAGAGCAGCACATCTGCGCCGTCGGCCAACACAACGAGTGCGATCACCTCTCCAGGCGTCGCCGCTTCCAACGCGGATGTGAGTAGCAAGCCAGCTTGTGCTGCGCCAGGATTTCCAACCGATGAAGTTAGGTCATCGGCGATCGCTCCATCTCTCGCGCCTAACTTCTTGACCAACGCTTTAACTGCGCGCGTATGCATTCCTGCCACGACAACACGATCGACGTCTTCGGGAACAATACCTGCGGATTTCAACGCTGCCTGCCACGCTCCGATGCCAAGAGGCACATACTTCGTCTCGCCGAACCGTTCTTCCCAACTTCGCGATCGGTCATTACCGGGGGTACGCCACCTGTCGAGGAATTCATCGGTTGCGGCTCCCGCTCCAATGAACTCCGCGATCAACGAACCATCTCCTTCGTCGCCAACCAGCAACGCCGCGGCAGCATCCCCGCCAGCAGATTCATCTGGGCTGGTCGGCAATCCCGTACGCGAGTCGGCGCAAACGACGAGGCAGGACCCTGAGCCGTCGAGAGCGATTCGCAAGGCTCCTACGCCAGAACGAATAGCGCCACCTAGGTCAAGCGCGACAGCATTGTTGTCGAGCCTGGCTGCCGCATGAATTGCGGTGGCGTTCGTCTTATCCAGATATGCGGGAGCTGTGGTAGCAAACCAGATCGCATCGACCGAGGCTGTTGGAACTGACCGCAACGCGAGGCGCGCCGCTGCAGTCCCCATCGTCGTTGTGTCCTCATCGTATGACGCGACGGATCTCGTTCCCTTGCCCCCACCGCTACCAAATACGTCGCGAATCTCGCTGCGTTGCAGCCGTCGGTACGGCACATAACCTGCCGCGCTAACGATTCCCCTCATGTCACTCCCCTCCGCACCGGCTGCAGTCTAGATGCGACCCTAGAGTGGTCGGCTATGCGACTAGGCGACGTAGCGAACGCGCAAGCTGTTCCATATGGCAAACCGCTAGATGGTGTGCGAGTTCTCGCGGCCGAGCAGATGCAGGCACTTCCATTTGCGACGCAACTCTTGGCCCGTCTGGGTGCCGATGTCGTCAAAGTAGAGCATCCCGAAGGTGGCGAGTCCGGCCGGGGGTCTAGCCCGGCGATGCTTGATCCCTATGGGCGCGCGGTAGGTGCGACTTATCTACGCAACAACCTAGACAAGCGAAGTATTGGTATCGATCTCAAGTCTTCCGAAGGCCGCGACCTTTTTATGGATCTCGTACCGAAGTTTGATGTGGTCGCCGAGAACTTCAAGGCCGGGGCTATGGACCGCATGGGCCTTGGCTATGAGAACGTTGCAGCCAAGCACCCTGGCGCGATTTATGTATCGATTTCCGGTTTCGGGAACAACGGCGACTCCCCATACCGGGATTGGCCAGCGTACGCGTCGATTGTTGAAGCAATGTCCGGCGTCTACGACTGGAAGTCAGGACCAGATAAGCCGCCTGTCACCATCCCAGTCGGTGCATTGGGCGATATCAGCTCCGCTCTGTTCGCTGTCGTCGGCGTGCTCGCTGCCTTGCGCCACCGAGACCATACCGGTCTAGGGCAATACGTCGATGTAGCGATGCTCGACGCGACATTGGCGATGACTGACGTTGTGACGAACTTCTGGTCGATGGGCGTGCGACCGGAACCCGACCGCGCGCTTGAAGTTATTTGCGAAGGCTTTCGCGCGTCGGATGGTTACGTCGTTGTGCAGATAGTTAGGGAGGCGCAGTTCGAACGATTGGCTGACTTGATCGGACATCCCGAGTGGAAGACCGACCCGGTATTCGCGACGCGGGCCGGATGGGGTCCAAAACTCGAAACCGTTATCCGGCCAGCAGTAGATCGGTGGGCAGCTAAGTACACAAAGTTGGAAGCAGCGCGAGAATTGACGGCGGCCGGGATCGTGGCTGGTCCAAGCAACCGCGCGCCCGACGTGATTGCAGACCCACACTTCGCGAGACGCGACATGCTCGTCGAAATTCCGCGCACCGACGGCATCGACGATCCGGTCCTGGTCCCGGGTAACCCGGTCAAGATGTCTAAGGTGGCCGAGGGCCCCGAAACGATGGTTCCTTGGGTCGGAGAGCACACAAGCGACGTGCTTGCCGCCGAACTAGGCCTCGATGATGCAACCATCAACGACCTTCGTAAGCGTCGGATCGTGACTTAGGGCACTCGTTCGCAACCGCTCTAGGATCTGCCACCGCGGTCGATCGCGGCGTCGTCGTACAGGAGTGAAGATGGATTTCGAATTTTCAACCGACCAACTTGCATTCGCTGCAGAGGTTCAAGAATTTCTTGACGCCAATGACGACCCAGAAGTATTTGATCTAACCCGCGAGAACATGGCGCAGATTGTCGATACGCCGAAACGTCGCGCTTTTATGGCATCGCTCGGAGCGAAGGGATGGCTCGGTATCACGTGGCCTGAGGAATATGGCGGTTCCGAAGGCGAGGGCGTCTACGAGTTCTTGCTTAACGAGGCGCTTGCGGGTCGCGGTGGGCCGCAGATCGGTAAGGGCATTGGGATCATTGGGAAGACGCTGATCGCACATGGCAATGATTTTCTCAAGGCGAAATTTTTGCCGATGATCTTGCGCAATGAAGTTGAATTTGCTGTCGGGTATAGCGAGCCGAATGCGGGTTCCGACGCTGCATCGATGCGCCTAAAGGCAGAACCTGCGGAGCAGGATGGCAAGACGGGTTGGGTGCTCAATGGGCAGAAGACATGGACGACGTCTGCGCACTTTGCGGAATGGTATTGGTTAGGGACGCGGACCGACCCCGATCAGAAACATCGCGGCATCACATTGATGCTTGTGCCGCTCGACCACCCAGGAATAACGATCAATGCAATTCAGACCATGGGTGGAGTTCCCATGGGTGATGAGCGCACGAATGAAGTCTTTATTGACAACGTATTTGTTCCCGACGACTACGTGGTCGGCGATGTCAACAGCGGTTTTCAGTACATCTCACAAGCTCTAGACCTTGAGCGTTTCACGATGTTTACCTTCTCTCCGATCAAGCAACGTCTCGATCTGCTCTGCGACTTTGTTCGCACTGAAACGCGCGATGGAGTGCCGTTGCGTGACGATCCTGTGATCCGCCGAGAGATTGCGCGGTTGGCGACCGATGCCGAAGTGGCTCGGGTGCTTGGTTTGCGTGTCGTTGTCGAGTCCGTCAAGGCCGAAACCGTACCCGGTACGCCACCGCCCACAGTCCCGTCGTCGCGATACAAACTTTTTGCTACTGAGTTCTCTAGGCGTCTCGCGAACGCGTCTATGGACATAGCGGGACCTGGAAGCCAGTTACGCGTCAAGACCGAGTCGGCTCCGATGTGCGGCCGCGCGGAGTCGACCTACCGGTACACGGTTATCGACACGATCGGCGGCGGCTCATCTGAGATTCAACGCAACATCATCGCCCGCCGCGGCCTCGGATTACCGAAGAACTTCTGAACCCATGACCAACTCCGGGCTTCTCGATGGCATAACGGTGCTCGATCTTGCGAGCGTCGGTCCCGCGGCACGCACATCTCGATGGCTTGCTGATTATGGCGCTCGCGTAATCAAGATCGGAGCGCCACCGAACCGCGACGGCGTTCAAATCACTCCGCCTTTCTACGCGTACAGCGGGCACCGCGACATGATGCGCGCAATGCTCGACTTGAAGTCCGATAAGGGCCGTGACGCGTTCCTTCGGCTTGCTGCCGACTCCGATGTCGTCATCGAGAGTTTTCGTCCTGGAGTTGTAGATCGGCTCGGCATTGGCGAGAAGGCAGTGCGCTCCGTCAATCCTGCAATCGTCTATTGCTCGACAACTGGATATGGGCAGACCGGTCCACGTTCCAGTTGGGCTGGCCATGATCTGAATTATCTTGCATCAGGCGGATACCTCGACTGCACAGGGCGCGGAACTGACGGGGGTCCTGCACTCCCAGGCGCGACGGTGGCCGATGCAGCTGGCGGCGGAATGCAGGCTGCGATAGCGATCTTGTCCGCGCTAATCGCTCGATCCAAAACGGGCGAAGGCGCGTTTCTTGATGTTTCCATTGCCGATGGCGTTGTCGCTCTTATGTCACTCAACGTCGACGAATATCTCGCGACGGGCGAGGTGCCTGGTCCTCGGCACAGCCTGCTTACAGGCCGTTACGCGTGTTACGACGTATATGAGTGTGCCGATGGCAAGTGGCTTGCAGTCGCGGCGATTGAACCGCGATTCTTCGCGAACCTTTGCAGGGCATTGGGTTGTGACGGGTGGACAGAGCACCAGACTGACGACGTAGAACAAGACGCTATCCGCGCTTCTTTTCGAACGGCATTTTCCTCGCGGTCCAGGGACGACTGGGTCGCTGAATTGGGCCCTGCTGACACATGTGTTTCATCAGTTGCAACTGTTCCCGAGGTAACAGCTGACGATCACCTCCGCGAACGAGATGTGTTCGTCACGGCATCACACCAAGACGGAGGCACGTTCGAACAGGTCGGTTGGCTCATGGCAGGGTGCGACAGGCGTCAACCGGCGCCCGTCGTGAGGGACCCGGGAGTATCGGATACAGATGACCTGTTGCGAGAAGTTGGTATAGATGATGCGGCGATCGCTTCAATGCGCGACCAAGGAGTTATCGCATGAGTTCAGTTCCAGCGACCGTCATCGCGTTGATAGATCAACGGCAGTATGAAGAAGCCGGTGAGTTCCCAGTAGAACGCGGCTATATCTGGACTAGTTGCGCATCGGTTGAAAATGGGAATCCACTGTTCTGGGACGACGAAGTCGCGCAGGCGATAACCGGCGGACCGATCGCTTCGCCAACGATGCTTTCAGTGTGGTTCCGACCACACAACTGGAGCCCAGGTCGTGACGAGCAACCATTGCCGCTGCGCGTTCACTTTGATCTCAAGGAAGTTTTTGATCTTCCCGAGGCAGTCATGACGGACAACACCATCGTGTTTCACGATCCGGTGCGCCCGGGAGATCTACTCGTCACCCGCCAGATTCTCCGCTCGGTGAGTGAACCCAAGACCACCAAGCTCGGCACCGGCCGATTCTGGGTTATAGATGTCGAGTATCTCAATCAAGATGGGCAATTGGTGGGAGTCGAGTCGTATACGGGTTTCGGATATCGCAGGGAAGAGGCCGGGGAATGATCCCGTTGTTCACGCTCTCGAATATCTCGGTAGGTGACGAACTTCCCGATCTTGTCTACGAAGTCACCGCGACAACCGTTGTCCTGGGAGCGCTTGCCAGCCGAGATTGGCGTCCAATGCACCATGACCACGACTTCGCGGTCAATCGCAATGGAACGCGCGACATTTTTCTCAACACTCCGAATCAGGCTGCGTGGTTCGAACGGTACGTGACCGACTGGACTGGACCGTTTGGTCGGCTTGGCCGAATGAAGTTTCGGATGAAGGGTTCAGTATTTCCGAACGACACGATGACGATGTCAGGTGTAATAGAAGGAACCGATATCGATGGCGTCGGATGCGGTTGGGCTTCGTTGCTTGTAACGCTTTCGGTGGACGATGAAGTAAGAACCGACTGTTCCGTGAGGGTGGCTATTCCATGTGATGTTGATGACAATCCATGGTTGCGACGGGGGGACCAATGGATACCGTGAAAATTCGCAGTCGTGATTTAGCGAGGATCAACCATGGATCTTGAATTCACTGCAGAGCAGGACATGCTGCGCGAGATGGTGCGCGGCGTTGCCGCCACGCACTCGCCGCTTAAATCGGTTCGTGTCCTTGAAGACGACCCAATTGGTTACTCGTCGGATCTCTGGCAGCAACTGGCCGACCTAGACCTAATTGGATTGATGATCGATCCGGAATATGGCGGTTCAGGGATGACCGCGATCGAAGGAGTCGTGGTCTACGAAGAACTGGGTCGCGCGTTGGTTCCATCGCCACATTTCGTGAGTGCGGTCTTGAGCGCCGGCTTATTAGCTCGTGGTGGGTCCGCGGAACAACGGTCCGAGTGGTTGCCGAAAATTGTTATGGGCGAAGCAATCTTCACGCCGGCTTGGTTGGAACCGAAACGCGGTTTCGGCCCACTCGGCGTGCAAACAACTGCCACCGCAGACGGCGACGACTTTCTGATAAGCGGCGAGAAATTTCTGGTGCCGTTCGCGAGTTCAGCAACGCGTCTCGTTGTTCTTGCGCGCACGGGTGAAGCAGAAGAAGACATCGACCTGTTCCTCGTTGATCCACACTCCCCTGGAGTGAGTCTTGATCAGCAGATGACTATCGCTTCAGATAATCAATATTCGGTTCAGCTTTCTGAGGTTCGAGTGCCAGCTACGAGCCGTATCGGCCAAGCGGGCACCGGCTGGCATACCTGGGATGCAACCCTGTTAGGTGGGTGCGTCTTGCTAGCAGCCCAAGCGATCGGCGGCGCGCGCTACGCGCTTGAGATCACAGTGCAGTACGCGAAAGACCGCGAGCAGTTCGACAAACCACTCGGAGCTTTCCAGGCTATTGCTCACTATCTTGCCGACGCTTCTACCGCCGTTGAGGGCGGCACGATTCTCGTGCACGAAGCAGCGTGGGCTCTGTCCGAGGGCCGTTCGATCGAAGCACTGGCGCCCATGGCAAAACTTTTTGCAGCTAAAACGTTCCGCGATGTGACTGCGATGGCACAACAGGTATTCGGTGGCGTCGGATTCACGCTCGAGTACGACATCCAGTTGTACTTCAGACGAGCCAAGCAACTGCAGATCTCATGGTGGGACGACCGAGTCCTCGAAGAACGAATAGCGGCGAGTGTTCTGGACGAATAGCGGCCGATTTTCCGTTAGTTACAGGGTCATAACTTGTAGAACCGCGCGGTGATGAACCAACACATTTGGCGGGTAGCGTATTTAGATGGATCTAAAGACGCTGGCTGGTGTCGTGATAACGAGCGTCGTATTCGGATCCGCGTGTTCATTCTGGTCGACGCCGTCGCCTGACAGTTTTGGTAGTTGCAAGATCGAAGTGGGAGCGGTTTGCCGTGACCAGGATCTTCGAAACACGAGCGCCGTCGCAGCGAACCTTCGAAATGCAGATTTTACTGGATCTGATCTTGAAGGTGCAGATCTGACGAACGCAGACTTGCGAGGGGCAACTCTTGTCGGTTCCAACCTTGTGCTGGTCAACTTCACCGGAGCCAATCTGGCTGGCGCTGATCTCACGGGCGCGCGTATCAACATCACAAACTTCACAGGTGCCAACCTCGATCGTGTGAAGATGCCCGTCGCCGAGAAACAGTGCAGCATGATCGACACGACCGGAAGATTCGTTGAGGGAGAGGGTTGTAAGGGTCAGTTCACGCCAGGAACGACGGTCGCGCCGTCTACC
Organism: Acidimicrobiia bacterium; assembly: GCA_009694415.1. GTDB lineage: Bacteria > Actinomycetota > Acidimicrobiia > IMCC26256 > JAENVU01 > SHUZ01. The sequence goes on along the minus strand of SHUZ01000035.1, from coordinate 2,142 downwards.
GAGCCAACGACAATCACTTCCTTCCTTGCCTCGGATCCGGTCGTGTGCATCGATGACCTCGGGGGTATAGGTATCGATGTTCAATGGAAAACGAAAAACGCGCTTGGAAGTTCGTTCTTTATGGACGGTCTGCGCGTCGGCGGCAGTGATCAACAAAGCGGGCGCGCTCGGCTGCCATTCGTATGCGATGGCAAGTCGCACAAAGTTGAACTTCGAGCTTTCGGAGCACAGACTGCATTAGTTGCTAAGTCTTTTGTACTTTCGCTTACCTCCCAGCAGACGGGTCGGTAGAAGCGCCGATAGACGGGCCGTTAGATATGCCGCGACGCTTAGTGCGTCTGGAGTACAGCGTCGTCAGCGAAGTCCGCGAATAGCGATGCGTAGTCTCCGGCCAAGCGCATTTGCGTTCCTGTTCCGCTTTCTGTCTCGACCACGTAGTTGCGCACGTTTGCAGGGTCTATAGACAAACCCAATCTTCCGAGCGCGTAGAGGTCCTTCAATCCAATGCCTTCGAGTTGTGAATGGCGTCCGAGGTTGGCAAGCAACTTCAGAGTCCCGATTGGGCCGACGCTCTCAGATCTGAGTTGCTCGAGCGCTGAGATAATTAGGTATCCCTGGTTTTCGGTTCTCCTTAGGTCTCCTAGTGCAAACTGTTTGCGGTTTCTTGCATAACCGAGTGCACTATTGCCGCTCAAGCGAGCCGTGCCCGGTTGCAAGTCGACACCAGCGTCGTTGTCTTTCATTCGTTCAGGGACATTGACAACGAGGCCTCCCATGTCATTGACCATGCCAATGAATCCCTCAAAATTGGTGCTGATTGCGTAAGAAACAGGGACGCCGACTGCGTTGCCGATCATCTCGGCCGTGAGGCGCGGTCCGCCGTAAACATGAGCGTGCGTAGCCTTGTCTACTCCGTGCCCTGGAATATCGAGACCCGTATCGCGCGGGAAGTCGAGGATTGTTGCCTGCTTGGAAATTGGGTTAACGCCGATGAGATGGATCGCATCGGCTCGGGTAACCGTCTGACCTGGACGACCGTCGTTACCAATCGCAAGTATGAAGACCGGCGCGGTTGGGCGCGGCGTGAAGTCGGCACCTGCGGTCTTGGTGATCTTTATAAATACTGAGCCAGACGCGTTGGGAACGCGCCAGCCAACGATTGCACCCGAGGAAAGTATGGCAATGACAGCGGAGGCGCAGAACGCGATGGTCAGATGGTTGCGGGTCATGGCTGGTTCCTCTGCTTGGTACTGGTTGGAGGCCCAGTTCGACTCGTGGTTGGAGTCGGTACTCCCTTTCCGGTTCTGCCGACAACCAATCTGAAACTTTCGATGCGCCACGCGAGGCCTTCTCGCCTGAGTAGTAGGTCGCCTCCCCTGTGAACCTGGACAGGCCCTGAATCGGTTTCTGCACTGACGGTCACCTCGAGAAGAGCGCCGACTAGATCGATCACACCGTCTTTGTCAACGAGAGCGGTGAGCTTGATGGGGACCGCGACAACTTGGATAGGTCCTGTGGCTTTTGGTAGTCCTTCGTCGAGCAGTGCATCGCGGTCGGTCGCATCGAGTGAACTCGCGGCAGCAGCGGTTAGCAGTGGTGCGAGATCGCCCGCGCTGCCCGTGAGCAGTGGGTCGACGGTCGCTGCGCTGATGTAATTACGGACGGTTTCAATTACCGCGTCACGGTCAATATCACTCAAGTTGCCCGAAGGGCCAGCAGTTTCGATGAGGACAGCGCCTGGTTCGATGGTCCACTGAACCTGGCTCGTTGGCGTAGTTGTTGAGGACGCCGCGTTGTTGGTCCCGGTTCCACATGCTGTGGCGATGACGAACAATACGATTCCGAACGCGCTGACCTTGTTGCTCAATAGTGGTCCTGTGGGTTGGCCAATTTGTTCTCCAATGCTTTGAGGGCATCGGCTTCGACCAACAGGTGAAGAATGTCGCCGACCTGTCCAACGAGACCTGGTTCCGGCAACTGAGGGATGCCAAGCCGAGTCACCATCGCTAGGTTGAATTTTCCAACTTCAGGCAACTCGTCGACTGGCTTGCCGATCCATGCTTGCGTGATTTCACGTTCCACTAGGGAGAACTTACCGCTTGAGTCAGTCCATTCGGCCTCAGGAGTACCGGCGATTAGTCG
>SHUZ01000034.1 GCA_009694415.1 Acidimicrobiia bacterium | reverse complement strand
GGCAGTTCTCGAGTGGAGTGATCCAGGTGAACTGCATGACGAAGTGAGTCCCTGGCTGGCAGCCGTTGCCACAGCAGCGGCGACGGGAAATGCGGCGATCAAGTTGCTCGGGCGCTTAGCGGAAGTTTCGGAACCACCGTCGCGAGAAGAAACCGAGGCGCTCCTCGCGCATGCCTTTGGATTGCTGTTTTATTGGTCTGGAATTCGCGAAACAAAGGAAACGGTGTACGGTCCTCGATTCATTATCTATCCGGCCATCGTTTCGCGTTATGACGGCGCAACCGTTCTTGATTTGTCTGAGGCGTTGAGAGAGAACGCGAACGCGATCGATCGACTTTGCCGTTTTGCCCTTCATTGCTATGGCAAATGGGCCGATACACCGATCCTTGCTCGGTCCGATGGAGGGACACTGTGATTTCTGTAGTCATGCCCGCGTTTAACGAAGCGGCAATGCTTGGAGCGAGCGTGCGTGAAGTTGTAGATGGACTTCATGCGATCGGCCAGCCATTCGAAGTCCACATTGTTGAGAATGGATCGACGGACGGAACCCTGGCACTCGCTTTACGGATTACTGAAGCTCTGCCTGAGGTCGAAGTTCATGTGATGCGGACGGCCGACTACGGCGAAGCGCTTAGAACCGGTCTGCTCTCATCCCGAGGCACGATCGGCGTTGTGTTTGATGTCGACTACTACGACATCGGATTTCTGAAGGAAGCGCTCGCAGTCTTAGATGGCGCTGCAGATCCGACTGGTCCAGTGATAGTCGTCGGATCGAAACGCGCGCCAGGGTCGATAGACGAACGATCCCTGTTCCGAAGGGCCGCCACGTCTGTCTTTACCGGCATTCTGCGGACCGTATTTGGTTTGTCGGTTTCGGATACGCATGGCATGAAGGTATGCAACCTGGATGTATTGCGACCGGTTATCCGCACATGTCGTTTAGGTACTGACATGTTCGACACGGAATTGATCATTCGAAGCGAACGGGCCGGTTGGAAGATCGCTGAGATACCGGTAACGGTTCGGGAAACGCGTCCCGCGCGCACTTCCTTCTTGCGCAGGGTCCCGCGGACACTCATTGGGCTCCTGCGACTTCGTGCGACTATCGGTGGCCGGCGCTCCAAGCTATGAGTCGGATCGTTGTTGCGGGGAGAAACCGAACCGCAACGATTGAGAATGGATTAGTTGTTGATGAGTCAAGATCGGATGGATCGATTGCAGAACAATCTCGCGGAGAGTTCTGGCTAGCGCCGGGATTTGTCGACTTACAGTGCAACGGAATTGGCGGAGTCGATTTTGCTTGCGCTGATTTAGAAGGTTTTCGGATCGCCGGAACAATGCTTCTCGCGACTGGCGTGACTTCCTATCTACCGACCATCGTCTCGGCGCCTCTCGAGTCCTACGCTGCCGTCCTGGACCGAGTTGCCCACGCTCAGGTCGCTCTGGCCCAACAGGGACTACCCGCGATCGAGGGCGTACATCTAGAGGGTCCATTTCTTGGTACGGCGCCTGGAGCGCATGCTCCCGAATGTCTAACCATGATGGACGTCGATTGGCTTACATCATTATTGGATCAATACCCGGGCCTAGTGCGATTGGTCACTCTGGCCCCTGAGGCAGATCCGGACTTGGAAGGAACTCGAGCTCTATGCGACCGAGGTGTCGTGGTTGCATTAGGTCATTCGAGGTGTAGTTACGACGAAGCGGTTCAAGCCGCTGCTGCGGGCGCAACCCTTGTGACCCATGTCTTCAATGCGATGAGTGAACTCCATCATCGAAATCCTGGATTGGCTAGTGCGGCCCTCGATTCGGTTGTGCCGCTAACTCCAACGTTGATTGCCGACTTGATCCATGTGCACCCGTCTACCGTGCGACTGACGATGGCTGCCGCTCCTCCGATACTGGTGACCGATCGTGTTGCAACAGGTGTGCGATACAGGGACCAACTAGTGGTCGAGCGAGATGGCGCAGCCTTTCTCCAAGACGGCACACTCGCGGGTTCAGTCCTCACGATGGATCAAGCGGTTAGGAACCTGGTTGGCCTGGGCGTGTCGCTTGAGGCTGCGGTCAAAGCCGCCACAACTGCTCCGGCCGATGCCCTTGGCCTCGGGGTATTCGCCGCTTCGCCCGGGATTGGGCGCGCCGATCTAGTCGCTCTTGATTCGGAAACCTTGGAGATTCGCAATGTTTGGATCTCTGGAGAACTCGCATACGCGCAGTCCTACTAAGTGCCCTCATTCGCGTTCGGCTTGAACCTCCTGGATGCGAATGCGAACGAGGCGTGGCACCTAGCATCGGCGCTACGGACGGAAGAGGGGCTTAATGTTGGCTGAGGGCACAAGACGGGATCTCGAAGATCGCGGCATTAACACGGTTCGTTGCCTTGTTGTAGATGCGGTGCAGAAAGCCAACAGCGGTCACCCCGGCACGCCGATGGCTCTTGCGCCACTGGCCCACGTTCTATTTACGCGCGTGATGCGATACGACGCATCGGAACCGGCGTGGCCTAACCGCGATCGGTTCGTGCTTTCGGCCGGGCACGCATCGATGTTGCTGTATTCGATGCTCCACCTCACGGGGTTTGGCCTCGAACTTGATGATCTCCGCGAATTTCGTCAGTGGAAGTCGCGTACTCCAGGCCACCCTGAGTATTGGCACACGCCAGGCGTAGAACTCACCACTGGTCCTCTCGGACAAGGTCTGTCGAACGCGGTGGGTATGGCACTCGCCGAGGCGAACATGCGCGCGCGGTTCGGGCCAACTGTATGTGACCACCGCGTTTTCGCCATATGCGGCGATGGTGACTTGGAAGAGGGCATCAGCCACGAGGCGGCATCACTCGCTGGACATCTCGGGTTAGGGCGACTCGTAGCGATCTACGACGACAACCACATAACCATCGATGGCCCAACGGAACTCTCCCTAACCGACGACGCAGCCGCTCGCTTCCGCGCCTACGGATGGCACGTGATCGAAGTGGGTGAAGTCGCAAACGATTTGGATGCATTGGAAGGCGCTATAAAAGAAGCGATTGCCGAAAGCGAGCGCCCAAGTCTCGTCGTGTTGCGCAGCCATATCGGATGGCCCTCCCCGCGGTTCACCGATTCTCCGAAAGCACACGGTGACCCGCTCGGCGAAGATGAAATCCGAGCGGTCAAACTGCTACTCGAAATGGATCCCGACGAACATTTCGCGGTCGCTGACGAGGTTCGCGATTTCTACAGGGCGGCTGGATTGCGTGGGGTCGCGGAACGCGAAGCATGGGACAAACAAAGAGCGGAATATTCGTCTGCAGAACCGGTGATGTCTGCTCAATACGAAACGTGTCTTGTTCATGGTGGCTTACCCGGCTGGGAGGACGCCCTTCCTAATTGGGAGGAAGGTGAAATAATTGCAACGCGTCAGGCGTGCAAACTTGCTCTTGACGCGATCGTGGATCTTGTCCCCGGCTTGGTTGGTGGCGGAGCGGATCTGACTGGCAACACGGGCACGGCGGTACCCGATGCCGGAGTCATTGACCGGCATCGATTCGGCGGACGCCAGGTTCATTTTGGGGTTCGTGAACATGGCATGGGCGGCGTGATGAACGGAATGTCGGTCAGCGGCTTACTGCCGTTTGGTGGAACGTTCCTTGTCTTCAGTGACTACATGCGCGGAGCCGTGCGTGTCGCTGCGTTGTCGGGCTACAAGGTCATGTTCGTCTGGTCGCATGATTCGATTGGCGTTGGTGAAGACGGTCCCACCCACCAACCCATCGAGCAGATCGCTGCTCTTCGAGCGATGCCAGGTATCCGCGTGATCCGTCCAGCCGACGCGAACGAAACCGCTGAAGCGTGGCGGTGCCACATCAATAGCGATGGCCCGACAGCCCTGATCTTGAGCCGCCAGAAATTGCCGGTGCTCCCTGCTACGAAGACTCTCGCACGCGATGGCGTTGCGCGCGGGGCGTATGTCTTGATTCGGGAAATTGGCGACCTCAGTCTTGTGCTCGTTGGTACTGGATCTGAAGTGCAGTGGTGTGTCGGGGCTGCCGCGGCATTGGCTGCAGAGGGTGTTGGCGTGCGTGTCGTGTCGATGCCGTGTTGGGAGAACTTCGCTGCGCTATCCCAAGATGAGCAAATCGCTGTGCTGCCCAACGTAATACCTACGCTCGCCGTAGAAGCAGCGACACCATTCGGTTGGGACCGGTACGCGGATGACGTCGTTGGAATTGACAGGTTCGGAGCATCGGCGCCGGGCGAACGGGTATTTGAAGAATTTGGTTTTAATGTTGAAAATGTCGTCGCTCGCGCTCGCGCGCTACTCGACCAGACCACCTAGGAGACATCGATATGGGTAGTGCAATTGATCGCCTGAACGACTTCGGTCAGAGTCCTTGGTATGACAACATCACCAGGACCCTCGTACGCGAAGGCGGCCTTGCGGCCCTCGTCGCGGGCGACGGTATCCGAGGCGTTACTTCCAATCCAACGATTTTTGACAAGGCGATCGCAGGCGGCGAGGGCTACGACGAACAATTGCTCGCGTCGAATGCGCAAGGACTGAGTACGGAGGATTGCTTCTGGGCGCTGGCGGTAGATGACATCGGTGGTGCTGCAGACATCTTGCGACCTGTTTACGACGCCCACGGAGGCGGAGACGGCTTTATTTCAATCGAGGTTTCGCCGTTGCTCGCCAAAGAGACATCAAAGACCATCGAACAGGCGGCAGCATTGTTCGCGCGACTCGGACGCCCGAACATCATGATCAAGATTCCTGGAACAATCGAGGGATTGCCCGCGATCGAAGAAACGATTGCAGCGGGGATCAACGTCAACGTGACGTTGCTGTTCGGCCTCGAACGTCATGCTGCCGTGATCGATGCTTATCTCAGCGGTCTCGAGCGGCTTGTTGCTTCGGGCGGCGATCCTTCCAAGGTGTCATCGGTCGCGTCTTTTTTTGTGAGTCGAGTTGATACCGAACTAGATAAACGACTTCCCGAAGGTTCTGCACTTAGAGGCAAGGTGGCGGTCGCAAACGCTCAGCTTGCGTACGAAGTTTTCCGTAATCATTTTTCGGGATCTAGATGGGATGCGCTTGCGGCCAAAGGTGCTCGGTTGCAGCGTCCGTTGTGGGCTTCGACATCTACGAAGAATGCCGAATACCCACCGACCCTTTACATCGACACGCTCATTGGTCCGGACACCGTGAATACCCTCGCTCCCGCATCGATTGAGGCGCTCCACTCCGGTGAAGCAACCCTTCGCGCCAATGCGGTAGCGCAAGACATTGACGGCGCCCGTCAGGTGATGGCGGATCTCGCTCAAGCCGGCATATCGATAGATGACGTAACCGAAACTTTGGAACGCGAGGGAGTCGAATCTTTCGGCCAGTCCTATCGTGATCTTCTCGGGACGCTCGAACGCCGCCTCGGAGTCCTTAAGGCTGGTTGATTGAACCGAGGCGCCATGCGGCAGCCAGATGTGCCGTGAGGTCTGCTAGCGATGAATGCGTGTTGACCCCACTTGTGTTGGGCATCACGTAGGTGATCGCGCCGCCGAACTTCTGCGATTGCAGCCCAGCTTGTGCAGTCCGATCCACTGCGCTTCGGTACCCGCTGAGGCCGACAAAACAAATCACGTTTGGTCGCAACCACTCCACGAGTCTTTTCAGCCGTTCGGCGCCCACCTTGTAATCGTCAACGGAAATCGAATCGGCTCGCGCCGAGGCAATCTTCACCAGATCTGTCATCCCAACGCCGTGAATCTCCAAAGCGTGAATCGGGTCTCGGTCGGTCGATACGATCCCCGCGCTTAATGCCGCTGGCCAAAACCGATTCCCCGGTGTCACGAATCCAACACCGGCATCCGCCGCACGAATACTCGGGTTCAGTCCACAGACCAGCAACCGCATGTTGGGTCCTACGCAATCAGACAAACTGCGTTGGTTCGTGACCTGTGCATCCAGCCATTCCTCACCATCGTCGACGATTCCGTCAATCAAAAGGCCCGCACCTTCGAGCACGTCGGTCAATCGCTGAAGCGACCAGTAATCGAAATGTCTCCCCGGAAAGTTGCTGTCTGGCATCGGAGCGATTCCGTGGTGTTGGGAAGCAGGAGTTTTTCGCTCGGATGTGACTCGCAAGTGGGCGTGAGCAGAGATGGCTAGAGATCTCTTTAGATCGGCGAGTGCGCGAGGGACCTCCTCCATACGTAGGTGCATGTAAACCTTGTCGGCCCAGGCACCGACTAAACACCCGCGTCGCAATGGAAGGGCACCAACAGAGGCCTGAACTCGCAATGCATTCGGCGCGTGACCGGGGACAAGTTCCAACATCGCGCGAGACGCGTCGAGTGCGAGCAGGGGTTCGCCTAACGCCGACGCATGCCAACCCGGACCACAGCCAAGGTCTGCCCGTACGCCGTCGTGCCGAATTTGATCTGTGAAACGCGCCGGGCGGTCCAACGAGCCTGCGGATTTGGTTGCTTGCCAACGTTCGGCATTTTTCTCATAGACATCGACAGTCGCGCGGTCCATGCCCGTATCATCACACGATCAAACCACGAGACGAAAACCCAGGGCAGAACAACACCGAAGCCGCGAACACGCTGCCGGGCCTTCGCGTTGTTCTCGACGTTGCACAGGCCTTCGCCGATCTAGTCGTGGAACGGCAACCGAGGTCAATAGCTCTCTCCGGCGGGTCAACTGCATTGGAATGTTATGAAGCCCTCGCCGCACGAGGCGTCGACTGGTCGCGCATCGAAGCCTTCATTGGAGACGAGCGATGGGTACCGATTGATGACCCTGACAGCAACGAAGGAATGATCCGACGGGTCCTTCTGGATGGCGGTAACGGGGAAGCACTGCACTCGTTCGTGGGTTCCGCTACAACGCCGGAGAATGCTGCAGATTCATACGAGTTGGTGTTGCGCGAACACGGGCCGCTGGACCTCATACATCTCGGACTTGGGCCGGATGGACACACCGCGTCGCTTTTTCCAGGCGCACCGGAAATCAGCGAGGCCGAGCGTCTAGTTGTAGTGACCGGCGACGATCAACATCCTCATCGCAGGCTCACGTTGACCTTGCCTGCAATTTCGACGGCACAACTAGTGGTATTCACCGTGGCTGGAGCCAGCAAGGCAGACGCATTAGCGGGTGTTGCAGCGCATAACGAGCGTCTTCCTGCCAGCCACGTCACAGCCGCTGAAGTGATTTGGCTTGTCGATGATGCCGCTCTAAATGGCGTCTAACCAAATTTATTCGCTTTTCTGGATGCCGTTATGCTGCCCGATGTGATTACTGCCACGGAAGCCCGCGCGCTTCTGCATGAGCCCATTGAACAACTGTTGGATTCGGCCGGTCGGATTCGAGACGAAGGGCACGGCACGCGGGTCACGTACTCCCCGAAGGTATTTATTCCGCTCACGATGTTGTGCCGTGACAGGTGCGGTTATTGCACGTTCGCGAAGCCACCAGCGCGCCTCGATGCGCCGTTTCTTGAACTCGACGAAGTGCTCACAATCGCCCGTGCCGGAGCCGCCGTAGGTTGTCATGAGGCGCTGTTCACGCTGGGTGAAGCGCCCGAAGATCGTTATCCATCGGCATCCGCTTGGCTCTCGAATCGCGGCCATGGTTCGACGATCGACTATCTAGTGGCGGCAGCAGGCGCAGTGATATCAGAAACGGGACTTCTACCCCACGCAAACGCTGGCGCGATTGATCACGAGTCGCTCGTTCGTCTCCGAGAGGTGAGTCCCTCTCAGGGCATGATGCTCGAAGCGCTGGCCGACCGCTTGCAAGAGCCCGGAGGCCCTCACTATGGCGCGCCGGACAAGACATCGTCGCGTCGGCTTGCAACGCTCAACGCTGCAGGGAAGGCGCGGATTCCGTTCACAACCGGCATCCTGGTCGGCTTCGGAGAATCCCCAGAGGAACGCATCGACACCCTCCTCGCCATTCGCGACTCACACCTTCGCTATGGGCATGTTCAGGAAGTGATAATCCAGAACTTCCTTCCGAAGCCAGGCACTCGAATGCATGATCAGCAACCGTGCGACCCGGGTGAGTTCGTGCGAACCGTCGCAATTGCGCGAATCCTTCTGGGTCCGGCAATGCACATCCAAGCACCACCCAATCTCACCGATTCTGACGGGCTGGCAGCACTCGTTGCCGCGGGAATCGATGATTGGGGCGGCGTTTCTCCCGTCACACCTGACCACGTCAACCCCGAGCGGCCCTGGCCAGCTCTCGAGGTTTTGCAAAGAAGCACCGAAGCTGCAGGCAAGGTTCTCGCACCGCGGCTCACTATCTATCCGGAGTATGTGCTGCACGCTGAAGAGTGGGTTGATCCTTCGTTACGAACTGCGGTGCTGATGGCGTCGGATTCCGAGGGCCTCGCTCGCGATCACAAGTGGTCCCCCGGCAGTGAAACACCGACTCCCGTATTGCTGCCTGCAGCGATCGCGCGTGCTGGGGGCGCGGTCGGCGAAGTCCTGGAGGGCATTTCACTTGGTCAACAGGTCGACTTCGACGAAATTGTTTCGTTACTGGGCGCGCGCGGTTCCGAGATACCAGCGGTTTGTGACACCGCAGATCGCCTGCGCCGAGATGCAGTCGGCGATGTGGTCACTTTCGTCCGCAACCGGAACATCAATTACACCAATATCTGCACATTCAAATGTCGATTCTGTGCCTTCTCGAAGGGTCCCCTGTCGCTCAATCTTCGTGGTGACCCGTATCTACTCGACATCGAAGAGATCCAACGGCGCGTCGTTGAAGCGGTGGATCACGGTGCAACGGAAGTGTGCCTCCAGGGGGGCATTCATCCAGACTTCGACGGCAATTACTACCTAGACGTCGCTCGAGCAGTGAAGGCTGTCGCCCCCCTGATGCACATTCACGGATTCACGGCGCTCGAAGTAACAGAGGGGGCGAGGCGGCTGGGAATGCCGCTTCGTGATTACCTCTTACTTGCTAAGGAAGCAGGTCTAGCAACACTCCCCGGCACGGCCGCGGAGATACTTGACGACGAAGTGCGGTCTGTGATCTGTCCAGACAAAGTCACAACTGAAGAATGGCTCGAAGCCCATCGCGTCGCACATTCCGTTGGCCTGAAGTCGAACGTGACCATCATGTTCGGACATGTCGAACACCCCGAACACATCGCTCGTCATTTCATTCGCACAAGGAATTTGCAACAAGAGACCGGCGGTTTCACGGAACTCGTGCCGTTGCCGTTCGTCCACATGGCTAGTCCTATCTACTTGCAAGGCAAAGCGCGGCGCGGCCCGACATTCCGTGAAGTCTTGTTGCTCCATGCAGTCGGACGTATCGCGTATCGAGGAAGCATCGACAACATTCAGGTTTCATGGGTGAAGACCGGGATCACCGGCGCGCGGCAAATGTTGATGGCTGGATGCAACGATCTCGGGGGAACCCTGATGGACGAGAACATCTCGCGCGCCGCAGGGTCTGAACATGGCCAGGAAGCCGACGATGATTACTTCCGTTCAATAACGGAACCTCTTGGTCGGCCGCTCGAACAACGTTCAACGCTTTACGGCCGCGTGGAAACGGTGGGGCGACGCCTACGCTCCGCCGAAACGGTCATGCTCGACGTCGCCTCAACACACTCCGAGCATTCCCACCAGCCGACGCCGGTCGATATTCGCGCGCGCCGTCCTGTAAATCTCTCGTGAGTACAGATTTTGCGGTTGTCGGGATTGGCAACGCACTGGTAGACGTCTTGGCGCAGGCGACAGATGAGTTCATCGAGCAACATGAATTGGCAAAAGGTGCGCAGGTTCTCATCGATACCGACCAGGCCGTCTCGCTCTACGAAACGATGGGCCCTGGAGTCGAGATTTCCGGCGGTTCGGCTGCAAACACCATGGCAGGAATTGCATCGTTAGGCGGTCGTTCGGCATTCGTAGGCCGTGTGAATGCCGATCAACTCGGTGATGTGTACTCCCACGATTTACGCGCAGCGGGAGTTCACTTTGTATCCGTAAAAGAGTCTGAAGGTACGCCAACGGGCCGTTGTCTCATACTGGTTACCCCCGATGCGCAGCGCACTATGAACACCTACCTCGGGGCATCATCGGAGTTCAGTCCGGAAGACATAGACGCAAACCTAATTAGCGCTTCGGCAATTACATATTTAGAGGGTTATCTCTGGGATCAACCTTCGGCACAAGAAGCAGTCCGTTACGCAGCGCAGATCGCGCACGAATCCAGTCGGCGGGTCGCCCTCACTCTTTCAGACGGTTTTGTCGTTGAGCGACATCGTGATGGGTTTCTCGAACTTCTCGACGGGGACGTCGACATTTTGTTCGCCAATGAGACTGAAATCTGCTCGCTTTATGAGGTCGATTCATTCGACGAAGCGCTCAAACGCGTCACGGGGACTTGCGAAATTGCAGCATTGACAAGAGGCCCGCAGGGTGCCGTTCTCAAGCGAGGCGATGCCGTGCACGTCATTGACCCCTTCCCGGTACCTGGCGGCGTGGTCGTAGATACGACCGGAGCAGGCGACCTGTTCGCCGCCGGTGTTTTACACGGACTCGCAGAAGGTTTGGACCTAGGCGACGCTGGTCGACTCGGTGCGCTGGCCGCGGCTGAGATCATCTCGCATATCGGGGCCCGGCCCGAACAACGGCTTGCAGATCTTGCAACGGCAAATAACTTGTTATAGGTCGCTAGATACCGTCGAGAACATTGATGGCTTTTTCAACGGCCCTGCGTGCCTGGTTGAGCTTTTTCTCCGATGAACTCGCATCATCGCCCTGTGCCACGGCTTCTCGCAGATGGTCGTATGCGAGGTCCCTCAGCTCCAACTCGATGCCACGTAATTGTTCAACCAATTCATTGAAGTCACTCATTGTTCCTCCTCGATTACGGCGGCGAGTAGTTCGGCCGGATGCCGAACATCTAGACCTGCTGCTGACAAAAACATCGCGCATCCCGGATTGGCTGATGCAACGGTCACTTCGTCGGATCCAGCCGCAGCACGAATGGCGGCCACCTTCCGATCTCGGACCTGTCGCGCAATTTCGGGATGCGTAATCGAATAAATCCCTCCTGCGCCGCAACAAAGAGCGTCGTCGTCGGTTTCAAGTAACCGATAGCTAGCGCTAATCGCTGTTCGCACGCTGTTCTCCACGTGCTGAACGTGGCGTAGATGGCACGGATCCTGCACAACAATGGTCTTGGTTGAGGGGACCATCTTTGGAAGACCGGTTTCCACTACCCATTCGGTGAAGTCGCGTACGCGAGCGGAAAAGGCCATCGCTTCGGGGGTACCCAATAGTCGTCCGTAATCCTTCAAGGCGGCTCCGCACCCGGCGCTGTCAACCACGACTGGTATCTCGCCTGGCATCGAAGCCACGACGGCCATGGCCAAACGTTGAGCGTCCGAACGGCGCCCTGCATGAACGTGGAGCGCGCCGCAACACGACCCCCCATCACCAGGGAGCCCAACGCTCGCACCCATCGCTTGCATGACCTTCATGGCGGCACGGTGTACGTCGCGCTGCCACACATCCATCACGCATCCGGTGTAAAGAAAAACGGTTGGGAGAGCATCCGCTGATAGGGGTCTGCGTAGCGACGACGTTGAAATATGTGGAACTCCAAATCGTTTAGGCACGATGTGAAGGCGTTGAGCAAGGACAAGCATCCAGGTCCCCAGAACAAGGACTCGATGGCGCGGCAATACATGGCGATAAAGAACTCGATCGACGGTGCGCCTGTACATAGACCGACGGGTAGCGATCGCCACCATCGCCGTTTCGGCCATGTGTCCATACTGGACAGACGAGGGGCACGCCGTTTCGCACCCGCGGCATTGAATGCATGCTTCCAGAATCTCGGTGAATTCCGAACTGATCGGCGCTCCCCCTTCGACGGCACGCATGGCGTTGATTCGCCCGCGCGGCGATGCACTCTCTAGGCCTGTTACGCGGTACGTCGGGCAGTGTGGAAGACAGAGACCGCAACCAACGCAACCTGCCAATTCATCGGGGTTTAGACCAAGGATCGTCACGGCGTAAACCGAGCGAACGGCAGCCTTCCAGGATTCAATTTTCCCGATGGATCGAATGCATCTCGAATACGTCCCATGACTTCCCTATTCGACGGGACTACTCCGAAGGGGTCAAGCAAAGGAGCTCCCGCTTCGCGTAGGAGCCACCCACCTTCGCCATGCGCTGCAAGGCGAGCATCGTGTAATCCTGCGTCCTTGTTGGTGGCCACATGCACTGTGCCAACACCGATCTCAGCGAGCCAACGGACCTCGATATCCTCCAGCCTCTTCGCAAGGGATCCAATCCGCGCGGGATCAATTGAGATACGACCGCGGTGTTTACCGATGGGATGCGGCGGAGATTGAGCGGGCTCTAGTGACAGTTCAGAGGCCTGCGAGAGAACATCGATTTCGTGACCTTCAAGCAATACGTATGTCATCTTTCCATTCCATGCGATGCATGCAGGGCGATAGATGGAGGTGCGAAGAAGCGCGGGTGAGAGTTCTGAGGTGTACCAAGAACTCTTGTTTGCTAGTGGCTGCGTTTTCAAGACAACTTCAACGAGCATTCCCAAAGTCCCATGTGAGCCGACCATCAAACGAGGGAAGTCATAGCCGCTTACGTTCTTGACCGTCGGTCCCCCGCCTCTAACAAGCCGACCTTGACCGGTAATGAACCGAACCTCAAGCACGCGGTCCCGAATGGGTCCATATCTGATCCGTCTAATCCCCGAACAGCCGCACGCGAGAACTCCGCCAACGGTAGCGGCGGAATCTTCGGGGTCAAGGGGACACTCCTGCCCCACTTCAGCGAGGGCCGCAGAAAGCACACCGACAGGCGTACCCGCTAAGACCCTTACCGTCATGTCCGCTGGATCGAGGCTTACGATTCCCGTTGGAGCGCGGACCTCGACAATCGGTTTAGATGCATCGACTGCACCTCCGATTCCTCGTTGGGTTCCGGCCCCCATAATTTCAACGGCCGTAGCGTTCCCGATTTGCTCCGCTAACTCGACGAAGGCAGTCATATCCAAGTTCCTTCTGGTGCCCGCTTCATTTCTCCGCAACGACTACCGGCGGGGAGAATCTTCTCAGGGTTAGCGAATCCATCCGGATCGAACGCGTCACGAAGACGCGCTTGAGCGTCGAGATCATCTGCCGAATAGGCGAGCGACATGTAGTCGCGCTTTTCGAGACCGATTCCGTGTTCTCCTGAAAGCACGCCGCCGGCATCGAGGCATGCCTGAACGATTCCGTCGCCGGCCGCATACACGCGTTCCCAAATACCGGGTTCGCTGCCATCGAAGACGAAGAGCGGATGCAGGTTTCCGTCGCCTGCGTGAAAGACATTCATGACCAGGAGATCTTGTTCGGCTGCGATCTCATAGACGCGTTTGAGAACTTCCACTAAACGCGTACGGGGGACAACGATGTCGTGAAGGTAATAATCGGGGGCCACCTTCGCGATGGCTCCAAAGGCAGACTTTCGACCCTTCCAAAGCAACATCCGATCCTGTTCGGTTATCGCTACCTTGACTTGCCTCGCACCATGCTCGAGCGCCACGCGACGAATTGCATCGACTTCTGCATCGACACCTCCGATTAGCCCGGTTACTTCAATGAGCAACACAGCTTCTGCATCGAGCGGATAACCGGCGCCTACAAACTCTTCAACCAACCGCGTAATTGGTGCGTCCATCATCTCCAGCGCGGCAGGAACGATACCTTCAGCGATAATCCCACTCACTGTTTCCGCAGCTGCATCTACTGAAGTGAAGTCGGCCAACAGCGTCCGAGTTTCCGGCGGATCAGGAGTTAGCCGCACTGCAATGCTTGCTGCGATACCCATTGTGCCTTCGCTGCCAACGAAACAACCCCGCAGGTCATACCCGACGGCATCTGGCTCTAATCCGCCCAGGCGGACGATCTCCCCATTCCCGAGAACTACGTCAGCCGCTAGAACATGCGTTGATGTAACTCCTGCACTCAGGCAGTGTGGACCACCCGCGTTGGTGCCTACATTGCCGCCGATTGTGCATGCCTGTTGCGAAGAGGGATCGGGTGCGTAGTGCAGCCCGAGATGTCTAACGGAACGAGTGAGGTCGAGGTTCAGAACCCCAGGCTCGACCCAGGCAACACGACCCACGGGGTCAACCTCGAGAATACGGTTCATCCGCGTCATTACTATTACGAGTGAATTAGCCACCGGGGTAGCTCCGCCAGCGAGCCCCGTGCCACTCCCCCGTGCCACGAAAGAGACACGATGACGATTAGCGGCTCGAATGGCGAACGAAAGGTCGTCTATTGATTCCGGAAAGCACACGACGCTTGCCTGTCCGCGTGCGGTGCCAGCATCGGACTGGTAGAGGATCAGCTCGAGGGGCTCAGCGCGAACGCGAACCCTGCCCATCTGCTTTTCAAGGTCCGAAATCAGGCCAGCGATATTGATGCGCGGATGCTACCTAGCGTTCCCGCTACATTCGCGTCCAAAGGCGAATGTAGTTTTTGAGGAATCGACTCGGAGGATTGAATGACGGCTCCAACCCGGGAATGGGTCACTTTCGATGATCCACACCGCAAGAAGCACATATGGCACGTAGATGTGACCTTCCTGACGTCGCCGTGGACCTGCATCTTCGGACGCGGTTGCCAAGGCATCCACGAAGAGCCAACCCCCGAACTCGTGCAGGGTTGTTGTTCCTTTGGCGCACACGCTTCGAGTGCGAAGGATCGCAAACTCGTTGCCAAGGTCGCGCAGAAACTCTCGAAATCAGATTGGCAGTTCCGCAAACGCGGAATGAAGAAGGGTGTTTGGATCAAGGTTGACAAAGATGATTGGCGTACGAGAATGGCCGACGACGCTTGCATCTTTTTGAATCGCCCAGGCTTCGAGGGTGGAGTAGGTTGCGCGTTGCACGTGTATGCCGAACGTGTCGGTATTCACCACAGCGATGTCAAGCCTGAAGTGTGTTGGCAACTGCCGCTGCGCAACATCGAGGAGTACGACGAGGACGCTGCAGACGGTAAGGTTCACCATCGGCTGACGGAATTTGCCAGACACGGTTGGGGCGAGGGTGGCGATGAGTTCGCATGGTGGTGCACCGAAGCACGCGAAGCGTTTGTCGGCGCTAATCCTGTCTACCGGAGCCAGGAGCCCGAACTACGCAAGATGGTCGGCGACACGCTCTACGAACAAATTGCCGAATATTTAGATGGGCGGATGTCCGTTGGTCCTCCACCCGTTGTGCATCCATCGGCGGTTCCGGTGCAGCTTCTAGCGGCGCGGCCTCGCAAGACCGCTTAGTGGTTTCGGACGGCATCGACGTTCTCGTCGATGATCTCGCTGCAGAACAGCAATCAATTGTTGACGCAGTCACGTCGATCACAGAAGACGAGTGGCTGTCCCCTACGGAATCATGGGGATGGGATGTACGCGACACGATCTCCCATCTTGCCGATACAGACGACATCGCTGTGGCTACTTGCGTTGGAGGGCTGCGGTCTCTGGGCTCGCTCATTGAGGGCTGCGTATCACCGGAAGATCTGACGCTCTTAGGGGTGATGATCGGACGAAAGATGCCGGGTCGAGATGTTCTGCAATGGTGGGAAAGGGCCAGGACTCGCGAACAAGACGCCCTGCGCGATTTAGACCCGAACACGCGCGTTCCGTGGGGTCTCGGGATGAGGCCTCCCTCATTTGTCACTGCTCGCATGATGGAAACCTGGGCGCACGGCCTAGATGTTCGATCTGCACTCGGGATTCCCGACGTAGACACTGACCGGCTAGCTCATGTCGCATGGCTCGCAGTGCGCGCGCTTCCGTACGCTTATATGGTCGCGGGCATAGATATGCCAACTACACCATTGCACATTGAGCTGACGCTTCCATCCGGAAAGGAATGGGTGCATGGCCCTTCCGATGCACCCGATTGCATCAGCGGACCCGCTGGACAATTTTGTCGGGTGTTTGTCCAACGCATGAGGGCATCAGATGCTTCTGAACTTAAGGCAGATGGCATCGGGGCAGCTTTGGCCCTCAGCGTGGCGCGCGCTTATCTCTAGCCGCCAAGCGAGGCGTGCAGCAACGCTCCGCCATCGACGACCGTGGTTGTTCCCGTAATCCAAGATGCGGCATCGGAACACAAGAATGTCGCAGCTTTGGCGATGTCGCTCGGTTCGCCAAGTCGTTTCATCGGCAGCGACCGCGCGATCGCATCTTGATTCGCTTCCCACAGAGCGCGGGCCATGTCGGTCTTGACCAGACCGGGCGCAATCGCGTTAACTCTTACACCGGGCGCAAGCTCGGCTGCGAGTGTTCGAGTTAGATGCAACAGTGCGGCCTTCGTCGCGTTGTAAACACCGATCGACGCCTCAACCGAGAGGCCGCCTATCGATGAGATGTTGAGAATCACTCCGCCATGCCCTTGCATCCAATGCACCCAAGCACGTTGAGACCACACGACGGGACCGCGGAGGTTGACCGCAACCGTCTTGTCGAAGCGCGGTACATCGATTTCGATCGTCTTACCCATGTACGGGTTGGTGGCGGCGTTGTTCACGAGTATGTCGAGCGAACCAAAGCGCTCAACCGTGGCGAGTACAGCGGCATCGGCGTGCTCCGGATCCCCCGCATTCGCCACGGTCCATGCGGTGTCGCCATCGATTGCTTCTGATGCAGCGGCGAGGTCCTCGGCCTTGCGCGA
>SHUZ01000033.1 GCA_009694415.1 Acidimicrobiia bacterium | reverse complement strand
GCTCCGACGACCCACATCGAAAAGAACTGAGAACCGCCGCCGTAGGCATGACCTAGTGCGAGCCCCGTATGCAAAGGCACCTGGAAATCGCCCGCCCTTCCGCGAACCTGTTGTGCTGCTTCTCCAAACCGAATCATCCCGGACGCACCGATCGGGTTCGACGAGAGCACGCCGCCCGATGGATTCCAGGGGATGTCGCCATCCATCGCCGTTGCGCCTTGCTCCGTGAGTTTCCAGCCGTCTCCCTCGGCGCAGAACCCGAGGTTCTCCAACCACATCGGCTCGTACCATGAGAACGGCACGTATACCTCAGCGCAGTCGAAGTCCTTGCGCGGATCCTTGATGCCCGCTTGTGCGTACACGTCAGCGGCGCATTCGCGTCCCGCCAATGGGTTCACCTGGTCGCGACCCGCGAACATCGTGGGCTCCGATCGCATCGCCGTAGCGTGTATCCAAGCAACAGGACCCGCCGCGCTCTTTGCCGCCTGCTCGCTACCGATTACCAATGCCATCGCGCCATCAGAACTCGGGCATACGTCTAGGTAACGCAGCGGTTCCCACAGCAGGAACGATTCTGCGACTGTCGCTAGATCGATGTCGGGTAGGTGCAGGTGAGCCTTCGGATTGTTCAGCGCATTCAAGCGATCCTTGACCGCCACTAGGTGCCCAATATGTGTTGGCGCACCGGACCTTCGGATATACGCGCGGATGAGGGGCGCGAAGTAACCACCAGCTCCGGCTACCAACGGAGATGAGAACGGCATCTCAACAGTGAGTCCCCAAGTCGCGTTGGATTCGGATTGCTTCTCGAACGCGACCGTTAGAACGCGCTCATGGATGCCTGCCATTACCAACTTCGCCGCAACGATTGCCGTTGACCCCCCGACGCTGCCTGCGGTGTGGACGCGCAACATCGGTTTCCCGACAGCGCCCAACGCATCGGCCAGATAGAGCTCTGGCATCACTACGCCCTCGAACATGTCTGGCGCCTTGCCAATGACGACCGCGTCTATGTCTGCCCAGTCCATGTTTGCATCGACCAACGCTTCTTCAGCGGCCTCACGCACAAGACCGGCAATCGATACGTCGTGGCGCGCAACGACGTGGCGCGTCTGTCCAACCCCGATGACCGCCGTGCGTACCGCGCTCATTGATCCCCCTCTAGAACGCATACCAAGTTCTGTTGCAAGCACGGCCCTTGTGATGCATGCGCGACCCCACGATTCGCAGATCCAGACCGAATCCGAGCCGCGACTTCACCGATCCGGATCAAACCGGTGGTCATCACCGGGTTTGCTCCTAGTGGCCCCCCGGAAGGATTAACAACAGTCGTGTCTTCGAGGCCAAGCGCCTCTCTAAGAATCAGCTCCTCGTGCGAAAACTGAGCGTGTATTTCAGCGACATCTACGGGTCCCTTGGAGACGCCAGCACCCTGCGCGGCGAGTTTGGTGGACGCGCTTGTTGCAAGGTCACGCAGACCTAGTCCTTGCGCATCCACCCTGTGATCAATCCCCCGAATATAGGCAGGGCGTTCGCAACGTGCATCCGCGATTTCCCTTGTTGCGATAATGATCGCTGCCGATCCATCGGTGATCGGTGCGATGTCGGAATCACGCAGTGGAGTGTGGGTTACGGGCCGCGCTAACAGTTCTTGGGCGGTCGCGTCTTCGCTGCGAACTGCATATGGATTGTCGACCGCAGCCCGGCGACTTCGCGCCGCAATCGCGCATAGGTCGCTCTCCGTGTAATCGGTCGCAGCGAGAAACGCGCTGGCTTGAAGTGCCGCCATGTCAACCATTGACGGCCATAGTGGCGCGACTACGTACGGGTCGGCTTGCAAGCCCATAATCTCGTGGAGGTCACCGAGCGACGACTTTCCAAACCCATAGATGAGCGCGCTATCCACATCGCCGGTTTGAATCGCGACCCAAGCTTCATACAACGCCCAAGCCGCGTCCATCTCGACGTGGCTTTCCTTGACCGGCGGCCATGCACCAGCGGCATCGAGACCCGACACAAATGTGAATGGCCCACCAGAGAGATAGTCACAACTTCCTGAAATGGTGAAGTCAATCTCGTGACGATCCATTCCAGCATCAGCCAGCGCGCCTTGCACTACGGGAATGATCAACTCGACTTCATTATGTTCACGGTCTTCCAGCGCGGTCAGTTGAGCGAAACCGATTACTGCTACTTCTCGCATGCCATTTCCCATTAGGCGTAGGCCTTGTAGTCGTCATACGGGGCATCCGGCTCGCCGGTAGGTTCAAACCACTTGATGCTGCGCGCATCTGGGCCGGGATGGTCTGCCCAAACAGCGCGCACACGGACCCCCATTCGCACTTCGTCCGCAGGCAATCCCTGCACTAGGCCGAACCACGCGGTGTGCGCTCCGTCTAGCAATATCTGCGCGCAGACGTACGGAATCTCAGGTGAATTCTCTGAAAGACCTGGGATGTTGACAACGCAGTAGGTCGTGACGGTTCCTACTTGGCCTACTTCTACTTCTATCTCAGTGGGCGCACCAGTAGTTGGGTCCGTTCCGCGCGGCGGAACGTACACATCGTCTGAGCCTTTCGCGCGCTGTCCAACAATGCGCTTCTCCGAAAGGGCGCGAAGATACTTACTGGCAGCGACACCAGCATTGATGTCGTACTCGAGCGAGATGGGAGTGACGATGCCGGTTACCGGTTCCGTCGAAGCTTCTTCATTTGTGTTCGGCGGGGCCGGCTCAGGGGTTTCTCCGGCTGCGAGCGGCACCCATGCCTCTAAGTCGGTCACGTAACCGCGCCTCGAAGACGCCCAGCGCGGCGCCACCCTCATACCGATAGACATCGCGTCCGGACTTCCGGCGTCGACCACGTGGAGCATCGCTGTATCAGAACCGTCGGGACGAACCAACGCGAAGGCAAACGGATGGGTGAGGTGATGTTTACCGGCCCGAGGATGGTTCACCCATGTGAACGCCACGACCGTTCCTGCTGGGCCTACCGGTACGTACTCTTCGAGTGTCGCAGCGGTGACTGGGTCATACCCCGTTGGCGGCACCAACACGCGGCCATCACTACCGCGCACGCCGACGATGTGCCCATCGCGCAGTCCGGACAAGTAACGCCCAACCGCTGGTCCCACCGACCGCGTGTAACCGCCTGGGTACTCAAGAACGTGATGTTGCATTAGTGGGGAGGTCACGCTCTTATCCTCGCCGACTAAATAGCGGTGTCACGGTTGGCCCAATACGGGTCACGCAACTTACGTTTTAGGAGCTTGCCCGTCGGCTCCCGCGGCAGTTCTGGATTGAAGTCAATCGTCCGAGGCCACTTGAACTTGGCAAGGCGCGGCTGAAGGTGCGCCATGATTGACGCGCGTAATGCATCGAGCGACTCCTCGTCTGAGCCCACGGATTCCATGGGTTGCACTACTGCCTTGATCTGCTCACCCATATCGGGATCAGGAATACCGAACACCGCAGCATCGGCAACCTGCGGATGCGCCAGCAATTCGCCCTCAATCTCTGCGGGGTAAATGTTCACGCCGCCGGCGATGATCATGTCGGACTTGCGATCGCAAAGGAACAGGTAGCCCTCGTCGTTGAGGTAGCCAACGTCGCCAACCGTGAAGAATCCCTCAGCGTCGTGCGTGTCATCTGTCTTTGCGCTATCGCCCTTGTATTCGAAATCTCCCGAACTCATGCGCATCCACACGGTTCCTGGTGTACCGGAAGGGCACCCCACTCCGTCATCATCGAGAATCTTGAGCTCCGACATCGGCCAGACGGTTCCTACCGTGCCTGGATATTCGAGCCATTGCGCGGCGGTCGCCAATGTTCCGCCACCTTCGGTCGCGGCGTAGTACTCAATTATGGATTCGCCCCACCAGTCGATCATTTTGCGTTTGACGTCGATGGGACATGGCGCTGCTGCATGGATAGCGAAACGCATTGACGATACGTCGTACTTAGAACGCACATCTTCGGGCAACGAGAGCATCCGATGAAACTGGGTCGGCACCATATGCGTGTGCGTGCACCCGTACTTCTCGATGAGCGCGAGGGTTTCTTCTGGATCCCACTTATCCATATAAACAACGACGTGGCCCGCATGTAAGGCGTTGCCAGCGAACGTAGTGACCGCCGTGTGATAGTTCGGCGATGTCGACAGGTGGACATTGCCGTCAAGCGGTTGAATGCCGAAGAGGCCGAGGACCATCGCGAACAGCTCTGCCGACAACTCCGGGTCTAAGCCGGTCAACTCCCGCTTTACGCCCTTAGGCCGCCCTGTCGTCCCACTCGTGTAGTGCATCGCCGCGCCAGCAGTACGGTCATCGGGAAGCGTCGTTGGTTGCTTAGCTACAAACAAGCCGAAGTCCGCGAAACCTGGAACCTCTCCCCACGCAAGGCGACCAGCAGCAGGCATATCGGCGTCGTCTGCTGCAAGCACTACGAGATCCGCGTATCGCTCGTTGGAGATGACCGCCTTCGCTTCGGAGTCGGCGAGGATGTATGCGATCTCTGGTCCGGATAACCGATAGTTGATTGGCACGTAATAGAGGCCGAGTTGAAGCGCAGCGAGGTAAACCACTGCCGGTTGCAATCCATTAGGCAGAACCGCTGCCACCGAGTCGCCGACTTCCAACCCGAGTTCGCGTAGACCGTGCGACACCTGGTTGCAAAGCGCAAGCACATCGCCCGCGGAGTGCTCGGTGCCATCGGGCTCAACAATCGCGAGTGCATCGGGGTCCTGTTGTGCGAAGTACCAGAATCCGCCCGCCATTATGCGTACTCGACGGGCAGGTGTTTGATGCCGTTGATCAAGGTGGACTGAAGGTGCTCGACTTGGCCGGCTTGCCGCATTTTTGGGACTCGACCAAGCACTTCTTCGAACATGACCTTGATCTCCATCTTTGCGAGGCTCGCTCCCAAGCAATAGTGGGGCCCGCGCCCGCCGAAGGCGATGTGCTCATTGGGCGACCGTCCAATGTCGAACACCTGCGCGTCGGGGAACACTTCTTCATCGCGGTTGGCCGCTCCGTACCAAACAGTGACCGCATCGCCCTCTGTAATTTGTTCGCCGCGTACCTCAGCATCTCTGATAGCCGTGCGACGGAAATACATAACAGGGCTCACGTATCGGAGCATTTCGTCTACCGCTGGGTCGAGGAGTCCGTCTACATCTTCCTTGAGGCGTTCGTACTGCTCAGGGTTTTCGAAGAGCGCGAGCATCCCGCCGCTAATCAGGTTGCGGGTCGTTTCGTTGCCTGCCACTGACAGCAATAGAACGAACACATTGAATTCGATGTCGGAAAGCTTCTCTCCATCTAGTTCTGCCGTCACAAGCGTGGTGACGATGTCATCGAGCGGGCGATCGCGCCGCGAGTCTGCGAGCGACTGCGCGTACATGTAGAGCTCCATGGAGGCTTCAAGCGCCGCTTCTAGGCCTCCGGCGCCGTACTCGGGGTCGTTCGCTCCGATCAGTTTGTTAGACCATTCGAAAAGTTTGTGGCGGTCTTCGTATGGCACACCGAGTAACTGTGCAATCACCACTAAGGGCAATTCGGCAGCAAAGTTCGGAACGAAATCGACGACGCCATCGCGTTGCATCGCAGCATCGACGATTGTGCGTGCCGCTTCGCGGATGTGTGGTTCCATGCCTCGAATAACTTTGGGAGTGAACCCTCGGGCAACCAGGTTGCGCAACCGCGTGTGTTGCGGCGGGTCTTGGTTGAGCATCATCATATCCGTGCCTTCGCCCTGATCCTCGAGTAAAGCACCACCCGACGAGGACGAGTAGGTCTTGACATCGCGTTCAATCGCGATCACGTCGGAATATTTGGTGCACACCCAGAACCCCGGCGCGAACTTCTCTGACGCGTGCCAGTAGGCCGGTGCCTCGTTTCGCAGCCAGGTATAAAACTCGTGCGGAGGACCGTTCATATATGTGGTCGGGTCGTCAAGCGCGATGCTCATAGTTTGCATGGGTTCACCCTCCACCATAAAGGTGTCTAGGCGCAACACGGTCGACCGCGCAACGCTTCATTACCAGAAATAGAACACGTTCTATGTTTCGCTTAGGATAGTCGATTGGCGCCGCACAATTACTGCCGCGAACGCCCGCCCTTAGGAGGTAACGGTGCCAGAGATCCTGCCAATGACCACGAAGCATTGCACTGTCGAACGTGACGGCGATGTCGTGATCTTCACGATGAACAGGCCTGAGGCGCGTAACGCTTTGAGCCCCGACATGCTCGTGGGTTTAGCTGACGGTTTCTCGTACGTTGATGACGCTCCTGAGATTCGATGCGCAATTCTCACGGGAGCAGGAGGGCACTTCTCTTCGGGCGCAGATCTCAAGGCCATGAGCAAGCCGAGCGACTCTGAGCACGTACGCAACCGTATGGCCGAAGAACCAAATCTGCATTGGAAGGCGCTGCTCCGCGACTACCGCTTGTCGAAGCCTCTCATCGCCGCCGTCGAGGGTTACGCGGTTGCCGGAGGCACCGAAATGCTCCAAGGAACCGACATCCGAATCGCCGCAGAGGGCGCAACGTTCGGGGTCTGGGAAGCCAAGCGCGGGCTCTTCCCGCTCGGTGGCTCTGCCGTGCGGCTTCCGCGTCAGATCCCGTACACAATCGCAATGGACATCTTGCTTAGTGCGCGTCCGGTTACCGCTACCGAAGCCAAGGAGATCGGACTGATAGGACGCGTAGTTCCGGATGGGACTGCACTCGCCGCGGCGTGCGAGGTAGCGGCTCAGGTCAGCGCGTGTGGTCCCCTATCGACTCAGGCGATCTTGCGCACCTGGCGCGCAACCGAACATCTCTCAGAAGAAGAAGCGATGCCCATTCAGGACACCATCGGCTGGGAAGTATTCGCGTCCGAGGATGCCCAAGAAGGTCCTCGTGCGTTCGCCGAGAAGCGACCACCTGTTTTCAAGGGCCGGTAGGTCAGTTTTCAAAGGTAAGTAGGTCAGTCGCCCACAAGGTCAGCGACTCTTTGCATCGCTGTACCGGCTTCATCTACAAGGTCGAAGATCACGTCGCGCACGGGTCGTACGTTGTTCATCATGCCGACGACTTGACCGACCGCCATGCCGGTCAATTCGCGATTCTCGGCGCGACCGATGCGCGTGTACGCGTCTGCAACGAGCATGAACTGCAATGGCATTTCCAAATAACCGGGCGAGTCTTCGCGTTCGAATGCTTCGGTCCATTCCGTACGCAACTGACGCGCTGGCTTGCCGGTAAGTACGCGTGACCTGACGGTGTCGCGCGACCCCGCTTCGAGCAAACGTTCGACAATCAACGGCGACATATCGCTTTCGGCGACGGTGAGCCAAATGGAACCGGTCCAAACTCCCTGACACCCCATCGCTAACGCAGCTGCGATCTGACTGCCGTGTCCGATGCCGCCTGCCGCAAGTACCGGGACATCGGGGCCCATGGCCTCGACAATTTCCGGCCAGAGCACTACTGAGGAGACCTCGCCTGTATGACCGCCGGCTTCGGTACCTTGAGCGACGATGATGTCGACACCATTCGCCCGATGCTTCTCTGCGTGACGCACCGTGCTCGCAAGCGCGGCGACGCGCATTCCGTGTTCATGTGCCTTTTCGACGACGTCTGCAGGCGGAGGACCGAGCGCATTTACCAAAAGTGATGCGGGATGAGACAGCGCTACATCTAACTGACCGCGGCCGGTTGTGTCTGTCCAGCCGAGGAGATGGTGAGCCTGCGGTGCATCATCGGGCATTGGAGGCACGCCGTGTTCGGCTAGCACCTTCTCGACAAAGTCGCGGTTCTCCTGAGGAATCATTCCTTCAAGTTGCGCTTCTAAGTCGCCTGCTTCGACTGCAGCGCGCGCCTCGGGTGCAAGCGTCGCTGGCATAACCAGATCAATTCCGTATGGCTTGCCATCGACGTGCTCATCGATCCAGGCCAACTCCATTTCAAGTTCTTCTGGCGTGAAGTACAGCGCGCCAAGTACTCCCATTCCGCCAGCACGGGTAACTGCCGCAACAACATCGCGACAGTGGGAGAACGCGAAGATCGGATATTCGAGGCCGAGAGATTGGCAAAGTGCTGTCTGCATGTTCGGAACCCTACCGGAACGCAGTTTGAGATTTAGAAGTTGAAGAACGGGCGCGAACTGCCACGAACGCCGTGAGATTCACGGCCGCATGAACGATTACCGGCGCTGCAATGCTCCCTGTACGGCGGCGAAGCCACGCGAAGCCAAGTCCGGCGAGGGTCGTGGCTCCCACGACGCCGACCACGGTGGCACGGCGATGGCTCGATCGCGTGAGTCGACTTCCAGCCGCGTTTGTGTCGAGTGATTTCAGAGTAGGCAGCACATGCCAAAGCCCGAACCAGACAGAACTCATTACGTCTGCTGCCACCGAAGGTGAGCCGCCCGAAACGAGAGAAGGCAACGCTGAGCGAAATACCAATTCTTCAGCCAGTGCCGTCGCTATTGGGATGCGGACGAGCGCTTCGTACCGAGCCGCGTTTTTTTCATGTTCGACAATGAGTTCGTCGTCGAAAAGGGTGGCGGTAAGTGGAAAGACGGCAGCGGCACCTACTGCAGTAGCCGCTAGAAGCCCAACTGCACAACCCATCGCTGCGCTGGCAGGGAAGCGATGGGGGGAGAGACCCATGTCGTCGGCAGTTGCACCGCGACTCCGCGCAAGTACAAGTTCGGCAAATGCGAGTACAAGATTCGCGGGTAGGTGGACTCTTCCGGGCAACACGCGGTGTACGGCTGCGTTCTGGGCGGTCGCGATGGCAAAACCGGCTACGACTGCAGTGCCACCGGACTCGCGTCTCCCCCAACGACTCTGTCCCCCTGAACGACGCACGCGTATCAGCCGGCCACAAGCGGCGACAACAGTTCGCCGACGATCGCCGCGTTAACGGGGTTACTTGAGTCCACGGGTCCAATGATCGCCCAGGTGGCACCGGCATCTCGACGCTCGAGGATTGCTTCGGCCACGCGCTCTGGACCTCCCACCAACACGTGGTCACCTACAGCGAGTCGACCCGCTTTGGCCACGGCATCCTTCTCGTTTTCTCCGAGCACTACTAGTCCGCCCCACGAAACCGTAAATCCACTAGCCGTACCGCGTATGCGTTCCCGCATTCCGACCACATCGCTCGCCATTGCAGCGAAATGATCGGCGCGCGCTCCCCAACAGTTCCAACCGTCGGCTAGTTCGGCGGCAATCGGGCCGACATGCTTCGGAGTGCCACCTGCCCAGACTGGATAGCCATGACCCTGCATTGCTTCAACCGTGGATCGCAAGGCGGCGAGCCGTTCGGACATCGTCCCAAGGCCTAGAGCAAAGGTCTCCATCTCGTCCCTGCTCTGTTCGTCTCCTGCGCCGACCCCGACAATCAATCGGTTCCCCGCGATGCGCGCCAAGGTGTCGAAAATTGCTGCCGTCGATGCCGGTGGTCGCAGGGTTGCGCGCGCTACGAGAGAACCAAGAGCGATTCGATCGGTCTCTGCTGCCACGGCGCCGAGCAACGTAGAACATTCAATAGATGGCCGTCGATCACCGTTCGGCGCATCGCGAAATAGATGATCGAACGCGAACACGGCATCGACGCCAGATACCTCTGCCGCGCGCGCTACCGCGATCGGAATCTCGGGGTCTTCAACGAATGACGGAAGAGTTAGGCCTAGTTGCATGCATCCAACGCCATGATCGCTGCTCCGATTACCCCGGCGTTCTCCCCTAATTCGGCAGCGACAACGGCAGGAATGGGCCTGTAGTCCGCTCCTTCAATGTGTCCAACAAAGTGAACACGTATCGGCTCGATGAACAGTTCTTTGTCGTTCACGAGTCCGCCCGCGATCGCAATGACTGTCGGATCGAAGATGTTTGCGAGGGCGACTAGGCCGGTCGCCACGTTCTCGCAGAAGTGGTCGATCAACGTGAGGGCGTCGGGCGCACCAGCGCGCGCAGCTTTGGAGACGTGCCGACCTTCAATCGCGTCGGGGTTGCCATCTGCTGCCGCAAGGATGTTGGGGGCATCGCCCGAGGCGACGGCGGCGCGCCCCATGCGACCCAGCGCGCTGCCGGACGCGAGTGCCTCCCAGTGGCCTCGCTCACCGCAGGCACACATTGGCCCATCAGGATCGATCTGAAAATGGCCTACCTCGCCAGCGAATCCGTGCGCACCGCGCAACATCTTCCCGCCAACGATTATTCCCCCGCCTATTCCCGTGCCGAGCGTAATGACCATGGCATCGGTCGCGCCGCGTGCGGCTCCTAGCCGGTGTTCTGCGTATGCCGCGACATTTGCATCGTTGTCGACGGTGACGGTGAGTCCGAATGCCGATTCGAGTTCGCTTCGCACGGGAGCACTTCGAAAACCGAGAACGTTCGGCGAATATTGGATTGTGCCTTCCATGGTCACCATGCCAGCCGCCCCTACGCCGACCGCAACGACCGATGGGAAACGTTGCCGAAGTTGCGCAACTACTTCTGTCACAGAAGCGCGAATTTCGTTCCAACCTCCGGGAGATGGAACGCGGTGTTCTTCGAGGACCGTCCCGTGTGAATCAATGACTGCACCAAGAATCTTCGTACCGCCGATGTCGATCCCGATTGCAGGACCGGATGCTGCCCCCGTCACGCGATATCGACGCGCCGCAAGCCTACGATGGATTCCTCTTCGAACATGTCGGAGGCGTCAGGCGTTTCGGCATTCGCAGACATTGCGTAACGCTGCGCCGCAAGGGCGGCCTCGGTTGCGTCTACGACCGTCTTGACGGCGAGGACTAGTTCGTGAGCGGCGGCCACCAGATGTTCACTCGCTTCCGGTTGCGCGTCGACGAGAGCTTCGACGAGTCCGCCGAGCACGTCCAACATCCCGCCACTCCCGTAACTGTTCGCAGGGTCTTGATAGTCATGATCGAAGCGGCCATCAGAATCGGCTTCTGGGTCCGCGTAGTCGAAGTACGGGTTACGCCTCGGAGTACCGGGATCACGCATAGTCGAAGGTTACCGGTTGCGTCCCTCTACCGCCTTCTTGAGTTCCTTGAGGGCCGTTCCCATGATCTTTCCGGCGGCGCGACGTTTGATGATCCCAGGAACAGGCAACGAAAGGTCTACCGCTAAGTCGTAGTGAACACGAGTGGTTTCGCCATCGAAGTCAAAACGGTAACTGCCGTCGAGGGCACGTAGGCCTTCTCCCTCCACAAGTGTCCATGAGAAAGATTCCGGTAACGATGAGTAGTCGTAAGTGAGCGTGTAACGGATGCTCTTTCCTAAACCGGCGACGCGGTATTCGACCTTGGTGCCTCGGCCTTCGTCATC
Organism: Acidimicrobiia bacterium; assembly: GCA_009694415.1. GTDB lineage: Bacteria > Actinomycetota > Acidimicrobiia > IMCC26256 > JAENVU01 > SHUZ01. The sequence continues at coordinate 5,454 of SHUZ01000033.1, read as the reverse complement.
TCGATCAATGACCGTCACCTGCTTGACGTCGCCGGCCCAAGTTGGGTAGTTGTCAAAGTCGAGCACGACTGCAAGGCAGTCGTCGCGTGTCGCTTCGATTCGTATCCGTTCGCTTGCTTGTTCAGCCATCCGAACCCCTCCTGACATCTGACCGCGACGAGAAGGTTCCGTTACGGGCACCCCAAAAACCGATGAGTCCGAGGGGAAGCATAGGGACAAGAACCCCGAACGGGTTGGCCGACGCGCTTAGGGCAGTAATTGCTATACAAACCGCTAGCGATCCGTAGAGATGTACACGAACTGACTTGGGTGCGTCCCCCTCGACAAGGAACAGTGTCGAAACTGTGATGTCATCTCCAGCGGAGCTTCGAGATGCCGCTATGGCGAATGTCCATACCCACACAACAAGAGCGACTGCGAAAAGTCCGATCGCGACTAAGGCCGCAGCGAGACCGAGCGATTGACCCCCGACAATCAGGAGCGTCGATGTCGTCGCATACACAAGATTCGATGCCCATGACGCGTTGATGATCGACATCGCCTGCATTCGTGGAGGCTAGCCAGCAACCAGGCCGAGCACGCTTAGATCGCCGGATGCAAGACGAGTTAGGGGCGCGACGCGCGTTTCGTAAGACCACGGACCTTCTGCTGCCACGCGGCCGGCTGCGCCGAACATGGACGCGCGCGCCGGATCTGCGAACAGGGCCGCTAGTCGCGCTGCGACATCGGCAGGGTCGGAGGGATCTAAGACATAGCCAGTCTCTCCATCGATGACCGCCTCGTGTGAGCCGCCACTGCGACCTGCGATGACGGGTATCCCACTTGCGGATGCTTCGAGAAAGACGATCCCGAAACCCTCGGCTTCTAGACCGTTCCAACGCTCACGGCAGAGCATCGCGAAGATGTCGCCCGAGCGATAGAAGGTTGATAGATCGGCTTCTGCGATGCGTCCGACGAAGTGCACACGGTCACTAACTCCTCGGCGTTTCGCCCGAGCTTCTAGGCGGGAGCGATCGCGGCCCACTCCCCCGATCGCCAGCTGCACGCCGTCGAGTTGCGCCACGGCATCAATGAGCACGTCGTAACCCTTACGGGGAACGAGACGACTCACGCTAACGACCGTCGAAGCGAACGGATCCAATCCAAAATGTGCGCGTGTTGCGACGCGTTCGGATGCATCGGTGGCCGGGCGGAACCGCGCTGCATCGACGCCTGGCGGTACAACGATGCCGCGAAGGTCGGTGCGCGCCGCGAGCGTCGCTTGGCGCGCAGGATATTCGCCAGCTGCAACGATTCCTATCGCGCCACGCAATACGCGCGCGAGGGCCGAGCGAGTTGGGAACAACCGGCCAGGCAACGTGACCTCCGCACCGTGCACTATGACCACCACGGGAGCAGCCCGCAGATGAGGAACGATCATCCCCAATGGCAGCGCGGGATCGATGAAAATGACATCGGCACCAAGTTCACTAGCGAGCGAATCGATACGGCGCGCCAGCGAGCGTGACGGCAGGAATACACGTTGACGTGCGCGGTCCACGCGGAAGGTCTGTTCGCTGTCCCATCGCTGCGCATCTGGATACGCCGTTGTGAGAACGGTCGTCTCGTCGGGCGGTAACCGTCGCCATAGTTCGTATAGGTACGACTGAATACCTCCGAGTTTTGGCGGGAAGTCGTTCGTGACGAGCAAGGAGGTCATGTTCCTGGCTCCGGTTCGGGCATCTCAGTGAATGCGTGTACCGCTTCGTGGCGGGCGCGGATGCGTGGGTCGATCCCACTTCGCAGCAATACAAGTCCGGTTATGGCGAACAAGGCACCGCCAGCGAATGCGCCGCGGTAACCCGAGAGCTCGGCGATGGTCCCGAGAATCAGTGCGCCTAGGGCTTGAGAGGTGTCAAAGAACGATGAGAACGTGCCGACGACCGCCGCTCGCTCGTTGTCATTGACGCCGTACAGAGCGAGCGTCATGAGAGCCGGGTACATGAATGCCATACCTACGGCGAATACAACAGTGCCGATTATGAGCCCCGCAACTGATTCCCAACCCGCCATGATCAGTAATCCTGCAGCAACCGAGCCGAGCGCCAGCGTTCCTGCTTTCAGGGGCCCAAGACGATCTGGCAGGCGCGCACCCGCGATACGGATCACCATAATGAGCAATCCGTAGAGCAAGAAGACGCCTCGCGAGTCTTTCCAGCCGATGTCGACGACGTAGAGCGGAACGAACGCAACGAATCCCGTGAGACCGATGAGACCGAGGAACAGGATCGAACCGGGAGCGAGTGCGGACCGATGAAGCAACGGAGTTTTCCCAGGTGATTGACCTGGGTGCTTGGTTTCGCGTGTCGCCAGAGCCAACAATGCTGCAGCGGACGCGAGCGCCGCTGCGGTAATCCACACCGCATCGAAACCGGCCGCGTTGTACACGGTCTCACCAATGACCGGACCAAAAGCGAGCCCAGAGTAAACGGCTACCGACCAATACGAGATTGCTTCGCCGCGACGTTCAGCTGGCGCAATGTCTGTGATCATCGTCGCCGCACCAACAAAGAAAGCAGCCTCGCCGATACCGCCGAAGAAACGCACCACAACCAACATCTCCATCGTGTCCGCGACCAAAATCAGCGCGGTGGCGATGGCAACGACAAGAGCTCCACCTACTATTAAGACACGACGGCCGACTCGATCACCGAGGCGACCGGTATACGGGCGCAACAGGACAGCGCCGATAGCAAAGGATCCGATTGCGATGCCCACCGCCAAGTCATCGCCGCCAAGAGGGCCGGTTACGTAATGCGGGATAACGGGGATACCCATACCGAGTGAAATAAAGTAGAGCGCACCGGCGCACGCAATGAGAAGGAACTGAGGCGCAAGTAATCGCTCACGCGAGGGCGCGGGCTTCACTGGTTGGCTGCTGCGAAAGAGAGTGCGTCAGAGAACGAAGCACGCTCTGCGATCATGCGTCGGTAGATCATCACCTGGCGCGGTTGATTAAACGCCAAGACACCAGAGATAACTCCGGCACTCTCAAAGATCGCTACAAATCGATGATCTGAAAGCGCTCCATGGACAAGCTCCATGCGGTCCGTTCCCTTGAATCGGCCAGCGCACTGGATCTTGATGCCGTACTGGTCAGACCAAACAAACGGAACTGGAGCGAATGCAGTGTCCGCGTCGCCCGAGAGGAGACGGTGAGCGGCGAACACGCCTTGCTCTGCAGCGTTTGTCCAGTGTTCTATGCGCATCAGGTCTCCGCCGAACAATGCGTTCGGCCAGCGGCAAACATCACCGGCGGCGACGACAAGTGGCGCGGCGAGCAGCGATGAATCGCATACAACGCCGTTATCAAGGGTTAGAGCGGAACCGATCAGCCAGTCCGTGGTGGGCACGGCACCGATTGCGACGAGAACCAGATCACACTCGACAACTGCGCCGCCCACCAACCGCACGCGTTCGACCTTGCCGTCGCCTTCGATGGCATCTACGGCGACACTGCATCGCAGATCTACGCCTTGGTCGCGATGTAACTCGGCGAGTACCGATCCGATCACGGAACCGACGCCGCGCACCATTGGCTGTTCCAGCATTTCAAGAACCGTCACATCAAGACCGCGACTGCGGCATGCCGCTGCTACTTCTGCACCGATGAAGCCGGCACCGATCACACAGACGCGCGCTCCAGCATCGAGGCGGGTTCGTATCGCAAAACAATCGTCGAGAGTGCGGAGGGTATATAGGCCATCTAATGCGGGCGCATTGGGCAATAGGCGCGGCTGTGAGCCGGTGGCAATGACAAGGCCGTCCCAAGCGATCTCGATTCCGGTAGCCAGGGTGACCGTTCGTTTGCCGACATCTAGAGCAACAGCTGGATTGCCTAAATACAACTCGAGTTCAAGTCCGGCGTAGGGAGCCTTGCGCAACAAGATCTGGTCGTGTTCCCAGATGCCTGCCAGCAACTCCTTCGACAGCGGCGGGCGGTCATAGGGAAGGTGAGGTTCCGCGCCGACAAGAGTAAGGCGACCAGCGAACCCTTCTCGACGCAGCGTCTCGACCGCGCGCAGCCCTGCGAGCGACGCGCCGACGACCGTGATGTTCTCCAAGAGCGGTTCAGCCAACTAACTCGATCGCACCGGCCGGACATGTGCGCACGGCCTCTTCCATCTTCGGGCGCAACTCCTCTGCGGGCTCCTCTTGCAAGATGTAGAGGAAGTTGTCGTCGCGCACCTCAAACACTTCGGGCGCGACGCCCATGCACACAGCATTGCTCTTGCACTTGTCGAAGTCGACGACGATCTTCATTTAGCACCTCCGGGGTTGCATCCACCCTACCGCTCACCTAAGTGGCGGAGCGGTGTGCCATCCCACTTGCTCACGGTGGTCTCGACGCCTACCCCCAAACCCGCATTCAACCTTGCCAACTTTGCATGGTCGGTCGTTGGTGCCGACGGCGGGGACGCGGCGATCGTTCGCCCGTCGGGCATCTGGAAGTAGGGCCACCACGGGACCATTCGTGACGGTGGTGAATCTGGAACCTCTGCAACTGGCGCGCGTTTCGCGCTTTCGGTGTCCGTGGCTAAGTACGACCTTGCTACCTCAATGAGAGCTTCGAACCGACACGCTGTCGCTGGCGGTCGGGGTTATCGACAAGTTCGGGAACTTCGTTTGCCGCCGCGCCACCCAGCACTGTGAGGGTGAGCGATCCGTCATCGTTCGCTTGTGACCACACGCCGCGACAACGCTCAATCACCGATCCCCTATCGGGCTCCGCGTTGTGCTTGGCGCGGCAGTACCCGGAAGCAATGCGGTCCATGTGCGAAGCGGTGGCGTGGATCGCAAGATCTACAAGGTCTACCTCTGTCTTGGGGGTCGCAACTCGGGTGATCGCTCGCACTTTGGAATACGACAGTTGCCTTGCCGCGAACGCTTCGGTAGTAGCGGGCAAATCCTCGAGTGCTCTTGCTGCCCGCACATATTCACGTGCCGTGTGCAAGCTCATACCAATGCGCCATGCAAGCCAATGCGCACAGGTATGGCATTCCCAAGTTCACCAGCCCTCACGGTGATCCAACTCGCCGATCAGCACCACGAGACGACATGTTGCAGCCGCAATGTGACCCGCAAGAGTCGTGATCTCAGCTTCGATCCACTCGAGCGGTCGCTCCGATACCACCTCTGGTTCATGCACATCTATCGCGTTTGCCGCCATCACTGCCATCGCTCACCTCCGGTATATCGATCGAACAACTGTTCGTATTCTTTCATGGAGGTGTGACACTCACCGAGCGTGGTTACATTTTCATAAGACGTCCCCGCGCTCGGAACTCGCACAAAACCTGACTTCAGCGTCATACTTACGGGCTACTCAGCCCCACTCGCCGCCACCTGCTGCCGCCCGCGAAAGATTCCACATGTCCTCAGCTGACCACACCTCCCCTACTGGAGGAACCGAAA
>SHUZ01000032.1 GCA_009694415.1 Acidimicrobiia bacterium | reverse complement strand
ATCCAGGCCGGGCCGAGATGAATTGGGTCCGTCTTGGCCGAATGAACTGATGCGAACGGTGACGATGTTGTCGCCCAGATCCGACGGAGCGATGTGCCACCGCTCAAGTGTCCCGGGACGAAAGTTTTCGACAACCACGTCGGCCGTCGCGGCGAGTCTTCGGAAAAGGTCCTGGCCCTCCGGTCGCCTTAGGTCGAGTGTGACGCTTCGCCGACCGCGTCCCTCCACCGCCCAAAAGAGCGAGTAGCCGGCCTCTTCGGACGCGCTTTCAGACGCGCTTTCGGACGCGCTTTCAGACGCGTCTTCGGACGCGCCTACTGGCAGAAACGGTCCAATCTCGCGCATGAAGTCGCCAGTGCCAGGCTGTTCGACCTTGATGACCTCTGCGCCTTGCTCGCCCAACAACCCAGCGCAGAACGGCGCCGCGATTCGCGTTCCTAAATCAAGGACGCGCAGCCCTTCGAGCGGTCCCCCCATTAGGTGGCGGTACCTTCGCCAGCCTGTTCGCGCTTGACGCCGTCCATTCCACCGGTGCGGCGCGCTTCTGCGAGTGCGAGCGCTTCTGGACTGTTGCTCACGTCTTGGTGCACTGTGAAGTGGTACTGCCATGACTCGCGTTGGCCTTGAAGATCGACCATGTGATTGATCGTGTCTTTGATTGCTCGCGCGGTGATCGGCGGCACAAGTGCGACCGCGTCCGCCATGGCGCGAGCTTCATCGGCGAGCCGATCGCGCGGAACCACTCTGTTCACGAGTCCAAGGCGTTCCGCTTCTGAGGCATCAAGCGTTGTCGCGCACAACAAGAGTTCCTTGGCCTTGCGAGGCCCGAGGTCCCACGGTTCTATAAGCAACTCAACCCCGACGCCGCTCATGCGGGCGACTGGGTTGGAGAACTTCGCGTCTTCCGCGGCCACGATCAAGTCACACATCGAAGCGAGCATCATCCCGGCCGCGGAACATGCACCCTGTACGGCCGCGATTGTCGGCTTTGGAAAATCTCGGATGCGCACGAGTTTGTCCCAGTACATCACCTGCTCATGTTCAAGTTTTCCCTCGGGCGTGTTTCGTTTAGCAGCCCAAAATTCTTCTGCAGCGAGAATTTCTTTGAGGTCGTGACCTGCCGAGAAGTGCTTGCCGTCGGCGCCGAGCACCACGACACGAACCGCCTCATCCTGTTCGACCATGTCGAACGCTGCATCGATCTCATCGATCATCTTCGAGTTCTGTGCGTTGGCCGCACCGGGCCTTGAGAGAGTGATGAGCGCGACCGCACCATCTACCTCATACCGGATCGTCTCGAAATCCACTGCACTCCTGACGTGGGTGTGCAGGAAATCTAGTTGGAACCTCAGGAGCCTGAATGCAACCGGTCCAGCTACGCCTTTGGCTCACGTGGTAGCCCCAGGACACGTTCGCCTACAAGGTTGCGTTGGATCTCATTGGTTCCTGCCCAGATGGAGCTTGCTTGGTAATAGAGCCACGATCGTTGCCATTCGCCTTCGCCCGGATTATTGGCTGCTCCACGCCAGAGCGGAGCCGAGGATCCGAGCGCGGTCATCACTGTCTCGTGCAGTCGTTTGCTCATTTCACTCCACCAGAGTTTGTTGATGGCACCGACGGGTCCGGGTTCTTCGCCCTTGGCGGTACGCGAAATCGAACGCCAGTTGTGAAGGCGAAATAGTTGTACTTCAACGTACGCCTCAGCGAGACTTTGCGCACCGCGGTGATCATCGAACATCGCGCCGTCGGACGCCAGCCGTAGCAGTTCGTCTAGTAGCTGGGCGTGAATGACGAGTTGGCGCGGGTTCACACCGCGTTCGTGACTGAGGGTTGAGTTTGCGACGCGCCAACCTTCGTTCTCTGGACCGATGATCTGGTCTTCTGGAATGAATACCTCTGTGAAGAAGACCTCGTTGAATTCGCACTCGTCTGTGATCTGGCGCAATGGACGCACCTCGACTCCCTGCGACCGCATGTCCACTACCAAATAAGAGATCCCACGTTGTTTGGGCGCATCAGGATCGGTACGCGCCAAGCAGACACCCCAGTCAGCGAACTGCGCATAGCTAGTCCAAACTTTTTGACCGTCGAGTAACCATCCACCGTCGACACGGCGTGCACGTGTGGATACGGAGGCAAGGTCGGATCCCGCACCAGGTTCGCTGAAGAGCTGACACCAGATTTCTTCAGCGCTCAAAATCTTGGGTAGCCAACGCGACTTTTGTTGCGCCGTAGCGTTGGCGAGCATGGTCGGCCCTACGAGGTTGATGCCGATACGGCCAACGAGTTCCGGCGTGCGGGCACGCGCGAGTTCCTCGGTAACGATGTAGTGGCCGACAGGGCCTGAATCGCGTCCCCCGTATTCCGTTGGCCAGGCAACGCCAACCCACCGATCAGCCGCTAGCCGCGATTGCCAGTCGCGTCCGAATGCCACTTCGTCGGCTAGGTCATCGAAACGAGGCGGCAGGCCACGCCCGTACTCCCAGGGGAGGTTTTCACGCAACCATGTCCGACACTCATCACGCAATGCGCGTTCCGCATCGGTCGGCGTTAGGTTCATTGAAGGATCGTTAGCCGCGGCGCTCGACCGGTATGTAGTCGCGCTCTGGTTCGCCGATATAAATCTGGCGAGGACGTCCGATCTTGGTCGCCGGGCTTTCCATCATTTCTTTCCAGTGTGCGATCCATCCAGGGAGGCGACCCATGGCGAACAAGACGGTGAACATGCGAGTCGGGAAACCCATAGCGCGATATATCAGGCCCGAATAGAAGTCGACATTTGGATACAGGCGCTTTTCCATGAAGTACTCATCGGATAGCGCTACCCCCTCGAGTTCGAGTGCAATCTCGATCAGCTCGTCACGTTGTCCGAGCTCTGCAAGCAAGCGATCTGCGGTGCGCTTAAGCACCTGCGCACGCGGGTCGTAGTTTTTGTAAACGCGATGGCCGAAACCGGCAAGGCGGAACGGGTCGTTCCCGTCTTTGGCTTTGGCGACGTACTTGTCGATGTCATGTCCGTCGTCACGGATGCGCTCGAGTGTTTCAATTACGGCTTGGTTGGCGCCGCCGTGAAGTGGTCCCCACAAGGCGTTGATTCCCGCCGCCACCGATGCGAAAAGGTTGGCTTCGCTACTGCCGACCATTCGGACGGTCGATGTTGAACAGTTCTGTTCATGGTCTGCGTGCAGGATGAGAAGTTGTTTGAGCGCGTGAACGACGGTCGGTGACGCTTCGTACGGTTCAGAAGGCACAGCGAACATCATCGTTAGGAAGTTCTCGATGAGGTCGAGTTCGTTGTCGGGGTAAAGGAACGGCTGCCCGATCGACTTCTTGTACGAGTAAGCAGCAATCGTCGGCATCTTCGCCATGAGCCGCAATGTCGACAGCTGCACTTGCTCCGGATCATGCGGATCGTTGCTGTCTTGGTAGAAGGTTGACAGCGCGCTAACGACGCTCGACAGCATCGCCATCGGGTGCGCGTCCTTTGGGAAGCCGTTGAAGAAACCCTTTACGTCTTCGTGGAGGAGAGTGTGGCGGCGCACGCCCATCCGGAAGTCATCGAGTTCAGCCTCGGTGGGCAGCGAACCGTAAATAAGTAAGTATGAAGTCTCGAGGAAAGACGGCGAGTCGCGCTCGACGAGCTGTTCGATGGGGATGCCTCGGTACCGCAAGATGCCGGCATCACCGTCTACGAAGGTGATCGCTGACTCTGTCGCCCCGGTATTCACATAGCCGTAGTCGAGCGTGATCATCCCCGTTCTCGAACGCAGTTTAGAGATGTCGATTCCGAGTTCATTTTCCGTGCCGCGAATTACTGGCAACTCGATCTCGGCATCGCCGTGTCGAAGGTATACGGGCTTCTCGTCGGTCATAACTACTCCTCAGTGGTCACTGTCATAGTGAATCTACCCACCGAATCGATCATGTCGCGCAACGGTGGGGCGTCGGTTGCGTCTTAGCACCGCTAACCTCCGCTCCCGTGGACTTTGACCTATCCGAAGACCAAATAGCTCTGCGCGACGGAGCCGCCGATCTTCTTGATGGAATGTGTTCCACGGTGCGCGTGCGTGTGGTTGCCGAAACCGACTCAGGCTTGGATGCCGACCTATGGGACGCGATGGTCGCCCAGGGCTGGCTCGGAGTTGCTGTACCTGAAGCCGACGGGGGACTCGGGCTCGGAGGCGTGGAACTCGCAGTGCTTCTCGAACAGATCGGACGTCATGTCGCTCCGGTTCCCGTGTTGGCGAGCGCGGTTGCTATCGATGCATTGCGCGCAGCGGGATCGGCTTCTCTGGTCGGGGAGTTACTCGAAGGCAAGATCAAGGCCTGCGTCGCGTGGAGTCGATCGAGTAGAGCGGTGCGCGCTGAACGGAGCGGCGCGGCCTGGGCACTTACTGGACGCTGTGATCCGGTGCCGTTCTCACCGATTGCAGACATCGCGATCGTATGGGCCGAAGATGCGGATGGCGCGGCGTTGTTCTTGGTTGACCTTCGCGAACTTGGACGGCCCAACGCGCAACCCGCGATGGATCTGACTCGACCCATCGGATGGATAGAACTGAATGAAACCTCCGCCGAACGAATCGGCGGCGCGGATGCGGCCGACGCGCTGCTCAACATGGCGGCGATGGCTTGTTCCGCAGAGATGCTTGGTGCAGCTTCGCGTGCGATGGAGATGGCCGTTGAGTACGCGAAAGACCGCGTGCAATTTGGGCGTCCGATCGGCTCCTTCCAGGCGGTAAAGCATCGTTGCGCTGACATGCTCGTAGATGTCGAGGGAATGCGTTCGTCGAGTTACTGGGCTGCGTGGTGTATCGAAGCCGCCGACCCCGACGCGTCTATTGCGGCATCGACAGCCAAGATCTGGTGCTCTGACGCATCAAAGCGGGTGATGGCCAGCGCGTTACAGGTTCACGGTGGTATTGGTTTCACGTGGGAACACGACCTCCACCTGTTTCTCAAGCGGGCGCAACTCGATCAATTGAGTTTTGGTGATGCTGTATTTCATCGCACGCGTCTTGCTGCCATATTGCGCACAAAGGTTGAGGCAGGAGAAAGCGTCCTCTAGGTAGCGCTCTTCGCCATGCTGCGGGGAGCCGCTTAGATGCTTGCGCGCGCTAGATCGCGTAGCGCTGAGCGATCAACTTTGCCTGCTCCGAGCACAGGAAGCGCACCCAAGACAACGACGCGTTCAGGAGTTTTGAAGCGTGCGATGCCTTCATTCGTGAAGTGCTGGATGCAGGCTTGTAGATCGAAGTTGTCGGACGCGACAACGAAAACGCATACTCGTTCGCCCATGCGGTCGTCTGGATATCCGACGGCCACGGCCTCGCGAACAGAAGGGTGGCGAGCCAGGATCTCCTCGACTTCGCCAGCACTGATGTTCTCGCCGCCGCGAATGATCACGTCCTTGATACGGCCGGTGATTGTGAGCCAACCATTGTCGAGGTTGGCGAGATCGCCTGTTCGAAACCATCCGCGGGTGGTGGCGGCGCGGGTCTGATCCGCGTCTATGTAACCGGCAAATAATTCGGGACCGCGCACGAGGAGCTCGCCGTCGGAAGCGATCCACAATTCGGCTTGCCCCACTACGCGGCCGTCGGAGTCACGAGCGCGGTGTTCTGGGTCGATGCCGGTGGAAGTAGCGATTGTGGGCGCTTCTGTAGAACCGTACGAACGTTTCACGTGGGCTACGAGGCGCTCGCTAGCTTCCGCCACGAAGTCAGAGGTCACGCCTGTTCCGCCGGACGAGACGAGCCGCAGCGATGCGACGCGTTCTGGTGTGAATCCCGACGAGTTCATCAGCCCGATGAAAAACGTTGGAGGACCCACCATGAAGGTGACGCGCTCGCGCTCGATTGTTGCGAGTGCTTCTTCTGGGTCCCATCGCTCCATCAGGATCGACCGCATTCCCGCGAGTCCAGGTACGAGCAAACCATTGAGTAATCCCGAGATGTGAGCGAGCGGGGCTGGCATGAGAACGACATCTGCAGATGTCAGTCCGTGAGCAGTGACCATTGTTGTTGTCTTGTGTGCAAGCCCGCGGTGCGTATGCAGCACCGCCTTTGGTTCTCCACTTGTGCCTGCCGTGAAAAGCGCGACTGCAAGATCCGCCGGACGGACTGTCGGGAACGGCGCCGCTCGTGTCGTCGAGGGTGTGTCGGGTGGCGAAGTGGACATTGATTTGACGCGTGCGCGCAGTGAGTCGACATCTAGAAAGACCGCGGGATCCAATACTTGCAACATTCGTTGTAGGTCGGCTTCGCCGGCGTTGTGATGGATTGGAGCCGCGACAGCACCGACCTGCCAGCAAGCGCGGTACAACACGGCTGCTTCAGGCCAGTTGGGTGATTGCCATGCCACGACGCTGCCGCGCCGCACCCCGCGTGCGCGCAGGCCGCTAGCCACCGCCGCTACCTGGGCACTGAAGGCGGAACCCGTGTCTTGGCTTCCGAGTAACTGATCGAGCGTGGGAACGTCCCATGCTCCGCCCTGGGAGCGATATTCGCTTGCGCGTGGGTGCCGATACGTGGCGCGGAGACTCAGAGCGCTGGCCGTTTCCACGCATCGCCGGATGGCGTTGCCCCGCGTAACAAGTTGGCCCCAATGAAGTTGCGTTGTATCTCGACGGTCCCAGCGCCGATGCAGAGGCCGCGTATGTCGCGGTACACGCGTTCGACCGGGTATTCGCGCGAAAAGCCGTAACCGCCGAGCAATTGAATCGCTTCGTCGCAAACACGTTTCGCCGCGAGGTTGGCGGCACTCTTTGCCATCGCAGTTTCGAGAGGCGGGGGAGTTCCGTGCGGGCCAGCGAGGTGGAGGGCGCGTTTCATCAATAGGCGTGCTGCCTCGAGCTCGGTAGCCATGTCCGCGATCTTCCATTGCAGGCCTTGTAATTCAGCGAGTGATTTACCGCCGACAACGCGATCGTTCATGTAGCGGATCGCGTACTCGAGAGAACCTTGCGCTGCACCTATGCACATTGCCGCGTTGCCGCACCGTTCGTGGTTGATATGGCCGATCAATGTCTTGAACGATTCGGAGTTAGTGGGGTCACCGGCGAGCAACACGTCTTCTGGTTCGATCCGCACATCTTCGAACGCGAGTTCTGCTTCGCTCGTGCCGCGTAAACCCATCTTCTCGTGAGTGCCAGCGAGCGTCACTCCTTCGGTATCTAGATCAACAACAACCGCGCCGATGCCTTTCGTGCCCTCGCTGCCAGGGAAGCGACACCAAACCAGACATGCTTTCGCCTTGTGTCCACCGGTCACGTAGTTCTTGTACGCGTTGAGACGGAACGCCTGACCGTTGGGACCGGGGGGTCCGTCAACAGTGAGTTTTGCTCGCATGTGATTGACAGCCGATCCCGCTTCGGTTTCGCTAATTCCAATGCAGAACAGCGCGTCGCCAGCAGCAGCCATCGGTAGCCAGCGATCGCGCAGAGCGTCGGTACCTAGATGTTCGATGGCGCGCGGCGGACCATTGAAGGTCAGTTGAGCGAGAATCGCGCTCGATACACAAGCGCGACCGAGCTCCTCGAGAACAATCGCAGCCTCGATGTCGCCCATTCCCATGCCGCCCCACTGTTCGCCGATTGTGATTCCAAACAGATCGGCCTTACGTATCGCGTCCCACGAGCCTTGGGGGAACTCTTCGGTTTCGTCCCAGTGACGTGCCATTGGGGCGAGGTCGCGTTCTGCTACTTCCCGGGCGAGGGACCGTAGCGATTGTTGGTCTTCGGTCTCGGCGAATGGGTCTGAACCGTGTGCGGGCATACGGCCAGGGTATGCCGCGACAGCGCCTGGGGTGGTCAACGCCAGTAGGAAAGGTCTGATGGCGCGCCCAGGGCGTGTCTTCGCACTTGGGATTACAGCGCATTCGGCGCTACATTTACCGCCTGTTCAATACCCTCTCAGATCGCGGGAGCAATCATGACCGACTACACGAAGATCTACATCAACGGCGAGTGGATTAGCTCGACCGGAACCGGCACGATCGACGTCATCAATTCGACGACTGAAGAGGTGATGGGCAGCATCGCCGACGGCACCGTCGATGACGTGAATCTTGCAGTCGCCGCAGCGAAGGCCGCGCTTCCTGCATGGTCCGCTACCTCTACCGACGAACGCGTCAAGTACATCCAACGGCTCAGTGAAGGACTCGGTGCGCGCCTCGACGAGATCGCGACGACCGTCACGGGTGAAGTTGGAACGCCGTACATCATGAGTCAGATGGCGCAAGCAGGGCTGCCCTCGCTGATGGCCGGAAGTTATGTTCAGATCGCTCAGGAATACGCCTTCGAAGAGACGGTTGGTAACTCTCTAGTCGTGCGGGAACCGATTGGTGTGGTTGGTTGCATTACGCCCTGGAACTACCCGCTGCACCAGGTGGTCGCGAAGGTTGCTCCCGCATTGGCTGCCGGATGCACGGTCGTTCTAAAGCCGAGCCAAGTCGCTCCGCTCAGTGCGTACATCCTCGCACAAATCTTCGAAGAAATTGAATTGCCTAAGGGTGTGTTCAACCTCATCTCGGGAGCGGGTCGTGTGCTCGGAGAGGCGCTCGTAAACCACCCCGACGTGAGCATGATCTCATTCACCGGATCGACGCGCGCAGGAAAGCGCATCATGGAGTTGGCTTCGGATCAGATCAAGAAGGTCGCGTTGGAACTCGGCGGAAAGTCGCCGTTCGTGATTCTCGAAGATGCGCCGTTGGATGAGGCAGTCATGGCTGGCTTCCAGTCCGGGTACCTCAATGGTGGACAGACCTGTATCGCATGGACACGCATGTTGGTCCCAGCGAGCCGCAAAGATGAGTTCGTTGCCAAGGCGAAAGAAGTCGCTGAGTCATACGTTCCGGGTGACCCGATGGACCCGGCAGTGAAGATGGGCCCCATGGTGTCGAAAGCCCAGCAGCAGAGCGTGCGCAACTACATCGACATAGGTATCGCTGAGGGTGCGACGCTGGTAACCGGTGGGACAGCGCAGCCTGATGGTTGCGAGAAGGGCTTCTACGTGCAGCCAACGGTGTTCGCGGACGTGACGAACGACATGAAGATTGCTCAGGAAGAAATCTTTGGGCCCGTCATGTCGATCATCGCCTACGAAGATGAAGAGGATGCCATCCGCATCGCGAATGACACCATCTACGGCCTTTCGGCTGGTGTGTATTCCGGCGACCTAGACCATTCGATTGCGGTCGCTCGGCGGATCGAGTCCGGCCAGGTAGACGTGAATGGTGTGCGGTTCAATCCGTTCGCGCCGTTCGGCGGCTACAAGCAGTCGGGAATGGGTCGCGAGTACGGCGTACATGGTCTCGAAGAGTTCCTAGAGGTCAAGTCAATCCAGATCGGCTAGTCGACGTCTTCGTCGGTTAGTACTAGGTCCCAGCGGTCCGCGCAGTCTTCACATCGGTAGACGGCTACGTCCCCTGGCATGTACGGGCTCTCTGGGTCTGCTTCCTGAACTAGGTGTGCTCTGCCTCCACAATCAATACAAACGATGATCGCTGCGGGTCCGCCCATAGTGTTTTCAGCCCTGCGCTAGTTGTGACTGAAGCGAACAATCTTGATCGAGACCAAGTACTTGCATGAACCTTCCCATCGACAGGGACTTGCCGATCACCAGCGTCAATTCGACAATCTCGCCCGATTCATAATGCTCAGTAAGGCGCTCCATCAGTTCATCGTCGATCGCTGCCGAATCGGTGCAGAATCCGGTTGTGTATTCGAGCGCCACTTGTTTTGCAGCATGGAAGTGTGCTGTTCCAGACCGCTGCGTCGTATCCACCGATGGCAGCAGCGAGATCTGGCCGCAAGCTCAGCGCGCGCAAGACCTCTGGGCTATCACCATCAGGTAGTGGAATGCGCGCCATGGGGTGAGCCTAGGCTCCGGATATGAGTTACGACCTGCCGTCGAGTGAGAAGGCCTGGAACGAGGCGCAACCGTACGCGATGTGGGAACGTGCGCGTTCCGAATGCCCGGTAATCCAGTTGGACCCGATGGGACCCGACAGCCCTCCAATTCACTTTGTAACCCGTTACGACGATGCAGTTCACGTACTTAGGGATTGGGAGACCTTTTCTTCGTCGGTGAACACGGACGTGATGGGCGCTTACATGGGAGAACTAATCCTGGGGCTTAATGGCGAAGAACATCGCCAATACCGCAGCCTCGTAGCGCACACATTCCGCGCGTCTGTCTTGGAGCGGTGGGATCAAGAACTTGTTCGACCGCTCATAAATAGTCTCTTGGATCAGATTGTTCGTATAGGCCGAGCGAATCTTGTTGCCGACATCACGGCGCAATATCCCGTGCAGGTGATTTGCGGCATCGTTGGCGTCCCACTCGATGACCACATGCAATTTGCTGCATGGGCCGACGACATCAACGGTGGCCCAATGCACCACGATCGCGGTGTAGCTGCTTCGCAGGCGATGCGCGCATACCTAGAGCCACTTGTAGCAGCGCGCAGGGTTGAACCGACCGGAGACTTGCTTAGCGAACTTGTGCTTGCCGAGATCGACGGCGAGCGACTCAGCGATGAACGCCTTTATGGATTCTTGCGCTTGTTGCTTCCAGCCGGTGCAGAGACAACGTTTCGGGTAATGGGAAACACTCTCTTCGCATTGTTGAACGATGCAGACGCGCTTGCCGCTGTGACCGCAGACCGCGATCTACTCCCAGTCGCAATCGAAGAGACGTTGAGGTGGGAGACATCGGTGACGATGGTGAGCCGCGTCGCGACCCGTGACACAGAAATCGCAGGTTGCCCGATTCCATCGGGTTCCTCGGTGAATGTGCTTACTGGCTCGGCAGACAGGGACGCGTCGCGATTTGGGGACCCCAACACATGGAGCATCGACAGACCACAAACGCCACACCTCGCATTCGGCACAGGACCCCATCAGTGTCTCGGGATGCACCTTGCGCGACTCGAACTGCGTTCCGGTCTAGACGCCATCCTCACACGCTTGCCGAACTTACGGCTTGATCCAGATGCCGAAGTGCCGATCATCGAAGGCTTCGCATTCCGCGGCCCGAACGCGTTGCCGGTTCTGTTCGACGCTTCGTGACTGTCGCTTAGTCCGCAGAGGTCTAGATGCTTATAGCGGCGTTCCTGGTGCGGTGAGCAGCCAAGGGCGCTCTCGCTCGACGATTCGCCCGAGGTCCAACAACAGTTGTTCCTGGTGATGCTTGCCTAGGACTTGTAGTCCGACCGGCAATCCACCTAGCGATCCAGCCGGGATTTGAATCGCAGGGTTACCAAAAATATTCGAAGGAATAGTTAGCGCACCGTTGTTACCGAGCTCCGCCGGTTTTCCATTCACGTGGGAAGGCATTGGTCCCGCACAACCGAACGCAACGTCGGGGTTCGTAGATGCGAGAACGAAGTCGACCTCATCGAAGATTGCGGCCATGGTCTCGTTCATTTTCACGCGGTGTGCCTCTATGCGTCCTCGGGCCTTGATGTCGTAAATTTCTAGAGCGATATTCATCCCGAACGCGATCTCTGCGGTCAGATCATCTTCGACTTCTGGGTATGTGTCGCCGAGGCGCATCACGATCTCCGATAACCCCGACAAGGCCCAATCGAAACTCAGTTCCGGAGTCTTGATCTGAATGTCGACGAGCGTTAGTCCCGCATCGCTTGCTAGCGCTTCAGCTGCTTCGCGCACGATGGCCGCTACGCCGTCGTCCACAACCGCTGAACCAAGATCGATCGAAATTGCAGCTTTTTTGCCGCGAAGGGTGTCGCGAAACGTATCGAGACCCGCTTCCCATCCTTCGACGCGTGGCAGGCTGTAAGGATCGCGCTGGTCAAAGCCGTTCGTGACATCGACGAAGCGTGCAATGTCGCGTATAGAACGGGACAAGCAGCCCGCCACCGCAGTGAGTGACGCGAGCACCATCTTCGGGCCCTTTGGGATGCGGCCATAGGTGTTCTTAAGGCCAGGCAATCCGGTGAACCCCGCCGGTATTCGAATCGAACCACCACCGTCGCCGCCGGTCGCCAGAGTTACAAGACCGCCAGCCACTGCAGCCGCAGAACCGCCCGACGAACCGCCCGGAGTACGTTCCAAATTCCACGGATTGTGTGTTGAACCGTTCAGTTTTGTGTGAGTGAGGTTGATGCCGCCGAACTCGCTCGAAGTTGTCAGGCCGAACGGGATTGCTCCCGCTTCACGCAGGCGAACAACCTTCGTCGAGTCGTAGTCGGCAACTTCATCGCGCAGCGCGACCGATGCTTCCGTGGCGGGCCACCCATTGACGGAGTCGAGTTCCTTTACGCCTAATGGGAGACCGCCCCATGGCAGCGAGACGTCGGCGTCTTTAGCCGTCGCGCGCGCTTGGTCGGGATCTAGATATGAGAAGGCATTGAGTTGAGAACGTTCGATTGCCGCAAGGGAAGCGTCGAGTTCTTCAAGGGGAGAGCGTTCGCCGGAGCGGAAGGCATCGACGAGAGAGCAGGCATCTTCGGTCCATGGGGTATCGATCATGGTGGGATCGTACTTATTGGGAGAACATCATTCGCCATTGGTCCAATGTCGGTAGCCGAAATACATAGTTGCTCGCACGGGTTGCGCCCATCGTTGCGCTTGCTTCAGGTGAATACATGTGGCCTGGGAACAGGATCGTGTCATCGGGAATGGCCGCTAGACGTTGCGTTAGCGAGTGGTACAACTCGTCGCTGTCACCGCCCGGTAGATCGGTACGGCCGCAACCGTCGAGGAACAGCGTGTCGCCAGCGATGAGGCGGTCGTCTACAACGAAACACTGGCTGCCCGGGGTGTGACCCGGGGTGTGAACAAGAGTGACATCGATTGCACCCACCGCGACAGTGTCGCCTCCGTCGTGAAGCACGAGGTCGCTGTCTGAGAGTCCGGTGACGCGCTTCATTCCGAATGCTTCCTCGCGCTGCACATGGATTGGTGCTTTCACGCCATCGATGGCAAGCAACTCTGCGACGCCTTCGATTTCCCAGCCCATCATCGATCCACCGACATGGTCAGGGTGGTAGTGCGTGACGAGGGCCCCGGTTATCGCCATTCCGTCTTGTCCCGCGATGTCCACTAGGTCCTGAACTGCGTATGCGGGATCAACGACGAGTGCATCACCGGTGGAGCGATCGCCGATCAGGTACGAGAAGTTCACCATCTGGCGCGCTACAGCGTTGTCCACTGCGAAGTCGCGTCCAGAGAGCAGTTGACGGAAGTACAGGCGGTGGTCGTCGTTCATGGTTCCTCCAGATCGGTTTAGGGTCACGGTAGTTGGGCGCAGGGCGCAATAGGAACGAAGCGCCGTCTGACCGCGTAACCTGCACCCATGCCCGCGAACCGAGTTGCCTACCGCACATGCCCGCTGTGCGAAGCCACTTGTGGACTCGAGATTCACCTCGATGACGATGAGATCACTCTCATTCGCGGAGACAAGGAAGACGTATTCAGTCGGGGATTTCTGTGCCCTAAAGGAACAGCGCTGAAGGGACTTGAAGCGGACCCCGACCGCCTTCGCAAACCGCAGGTGCGCCGCGGCGACACATGGCACTCGGTGAGTTGGGATGACGCGTTCGCCGAAGTTGAACGTGGTCTGCAGGCCGTGATCGATACCTACGGTCGAGATGCGATCGGCGTGTACATGGGCAACCCGAGCGCGCACAATCTCGCTGGAATGGTCTACAACCGTGTACTCAACCGCGGAATCGGTACGGCAAACGTGTTTTCTGCGAGCACGGTCGACCAAATGCCGAAACATGTGAGTGCCGGGCTTATGTTCGGCACAGCAATATCTATACCCCTAGCCGATGTCGACAGGACCGATTACTTGCTCATTCTTGGCGCGAACCCGTTCGTGTCGAACGGCAGCCTGTTGACCGCGCCAGACATGCCCGGCCGCCTGCGAGCGCTGCGTGCTCGCGGTGGTCGGTTTGTGGTCGTGGACCCGCGCAGGACAAAGACTGCCGAAGAGGCCGACGAACACCTGGCAATTAGGCCCGGGACTGACGCGCACTTTCTGTTTGGAATTGTGAACACGCTGATCAATGAGGGCCTTGTTTCGTTGGGGTTAGCTGAGGGGCTCGTTGAGGGTTTCGACGAAGTCGTTCGACTGGCTGCGCACTTCCCACCCGAAACCGTTCAGAACATATGCGGCATCGAAGCAGACACGATCAGACGGGTTGCGCGTGACCTTGCGGGCGTTGAGCGTGCGGCGGTGTATGGCCGCATCGGCACCTGCACTCAGGAGTTCGGCACGATTTCCTCGTGGTTGGTAGATGTCGTCAACACGCTTTCGGGCAACCTAGACCGTGAGGGCGGAGCGATGTTCGCTCGTCCAGCGATCGGAGGACCGACGGCGGAGGACACGGGCACCGGACGCGGCTTCCGAATTGGTCGGAGAGAGAGCAGGGTGCGCGGCCTGCCGGAAGCCCTCGGCGAGTTGCCGGTGGCGACGATGGTCGACGAGATGGAAACACCGGGAGACGGACAGATCCGCGCTCTCGTTTGTATTGCAGGTAACCCTGTGTTGTCGACTCCCGATTCCGGGCGCCTAGATCGGGCGCTCGCGGAGTTGGACTTCATGGTCGCGCTCGACATTTACCGCAACGAGACGACGCGCCACGCCAACGTCATCTTGCCCGCTCCACGGGTGCTAGCGAAGAGTCACTACGACCTCGCGCTCTACAACCTTGCGATACGTACAGTCGCTAACTATTCGCCACCGATTGTCGAACTTGGTCCCGACGAACTGTCGGAGTGGGAGACCATGTGCCGCCTTACCGCGGTAGTCACAGGGCAGGGGTCATCGCAAGCGGCCGGCGAAGTCGTCGACGACTTCGTGCTCTCGACGCTTGTGCAATCGGCGGTGAAGCGCGAAGGGGGAATCGTCGAAGGTCGCGACGCAGACGAGTTGACAGAGGCTCTGTCGATGAATGGCCGCCGCGGTCCTGAGCGAGTGCTCGACTTCATGTTGCGTACCGGTCCTTACGGCGATGGTTTCGATGCGCCTGGTCACGAAGGTGGATTGTCGTTAGCGGTGTTGGAAGAGAACCCACACGGCGTTGATCTAGGACCGATGGAGCCGCGCCTTCCGGGCGTGCTGCGAACGCCATCGGGAAAGATCGAACTAGCACCTACGGAATTGATCGCCGATACGGAGGATCGACTCTTGCCATCCCTTGAGCGACCGCTCGGTGGATTGGTGTTGGTTGGTCGGCGCGACCTTCGGTCTAACAACTCATGGATGCAC
This sequence comes from Acidimicrobiia bacterium, assembly GCA_009694415.1. Lineage (GTDB taxonomy): Bacteria > Actinomycetota > Acidimicrobiia > IMCC26256 > JAENVU01 > SHUZ01. The sequence continues at coordinate 1,763 of SHUZ01000032.1, read as the reverse complement.
AACGTCGAGGTACTTGTGAAGGGCAAGCCTCGCTGCACGCTTCATGTCCATCCCGACGATGCTTCGCGACTTGGTCTAGTTGACGGCTTGCTTGCTCGGGTTCGTTCTGCCGCTGGCGAGTTGGAAGCACCGGTCGAGGTAACAGATGCGATTAGGCCAGGCGTGGTCAGCCTTCCTCACGGTTGGGGTCATGTTGCAGAGGACATCGTGATGGCGACGGCCTCGCGCTATGCCGGCGTGAATAGCAACGCGCTTACCGATGGAAGCGTTGTTGATGCGCTCTCCGGTAATGCGATCCTGAACGGTATTCCGGTGGATGTGGAAGCTCTCGTCCCGCTCGACGCGTGAACCCGACGATTGCAAAACGTGTAGCGGAAGTTGACGAAGCCTTTTCCAACTTTGCAGGGGCACTCGTCGTCCTAGACGATGCCGCAATGCGAAACGCGTCGCTTGTTCCTGGGTGGTCGCGAGCGCATGTAGTCGTGAACATCGCGCTGCGCGCCGATTCGAATCGAGCCACTGTCGAAGGGGCCATCTCCGGAGTGGAGAGTGCGACGTGTCCGACTACGGCAGAGCAATTGGAAGGCGATATCAAACTTGCAGCGATGCACGAACCCGCGGAGATCGTTGTTCAGTGCCTCGACTCTCACGCGTTGTTGATGGGGGCATGGGGCCGCGTCGCAGACGACGGTTGGCAGCGGACCGGCGAATTTTTGGGCGAAGGGCCGTGTTCGATTGAGCACAGCCTGGAGCTACATCTCTCGGAACTCGTGGCGGGCCGGACGAATCTGAACGGCTAAGGGGGGAGGGCTTAGGGCTTGGCTGTCATTTGGGCCATTCCGGTTAGGAAACTGTCGCAGTCCGTCGCCTTTCCGACCACTAGGTCCTTTTGCCGCCACCCACCCGGCACTTCTTCTGGCGTGTAGTACTCGAATCCGACTGGGTCCTCCATCGCTGTCACGATGTCGGCAGCGCAATCGTGCGCCGTCACGAACGGTCCTTCGTAGAAACTCGGCAGTTCTCCTGGTTGCACCAGCCAGATTTCGGTATCGATCGGTCCCGGGAGCACAAGTTTCACCTTGACTCCCGTACCGTCTAGATCGAGTCGTGCCGATTCGCTCCAACCGGCCATGGCGAACTTCGCTGCGCAGTATGCGCTTTCGTGTGCGATTCCGAGACGCCCTCCCATGCTCGAAACGTTGACGATCAGACCCGCTCCACGCTCGATCATTTGGGGCATTACCTCCATAGCCATGCGAATCGGCGAGGTGAAGTTGGTGCGCATGGTCAGTTCCAGGTCATCCGGTGTGGCGTCCTGCGCGAGCTTCCGCTTGCTGATGGCCGCGTTGTTCACAAGTGCATCGAGTCGACCGAATTGTTCAATCGCCGCACGCGCTACTCCGACAGCTACGCCCACATCAGAAAGGTCCGCAGTCCACATTGCTGAGTCAGGACTGTGCTCCCGGCACTGCGCGAGCACTGATTCTAGCCGGTCGGCGCGCCGAGCGACTATGCCGACTGTCGCTCCCTTCGCCGCGAGTAACGGCGCGAGAGCTTCACCGATGCCCGACGATGCGCCGGTAACCAGGATTCTCGATCCGGCGAGTTCCATCAGTTCCTCGGTGCTCCTATCGCGTGAATGATTTCGTCTGTCACGGCGCGGGACGGTATCAGGACTCGTGGGTTAGGACTGATGATCTTCGACTTCGACCGAAAGATCATTACGAACATCGGCTGGAAGCCACGAGTGGATTGTGCCGCCG
>SHUZ01000031.1 GCA_009694415.1 Acidimicrobiia bacterium | reverse complement strand
GCAACAAGCGCGTTCCAATAGCGCAGCCTTGTCCACCGTGCATGCACACCATCGCGCCGGACCCACATTGGGCGGCGAGATCTGCATCATCGAGAATGATGTTGGCCGACTTGCCACCCAATTCGAGAAATACTCGCTTGAGCGTTTCCGCGCCGCGGGCCATGATTCGTTTACCCGTTGCCGTCGATCCAGTGAACGAGATCATGTCCACCTGCGAATCACCGCTGAGGACTTCGCCAACTGCCGCCGCTTCGCCCGCCGTCACGATGTTCAATACGCCAGCAGGAATATCCGTGTATTCAGCAGCGACACGGCCAATGTGTGTCGCGCTCCATGGCGTGTCTGGTGCGGGCTTAAGAATCACCGTATTTCCTGCGGCCAGCGCGGGGATAATTTTTGACAAGTTCAACATAAATGGGAAGTTCCACGGCGTGATCGCACCAACAACGCCAATCGGTTCACGCAAAACACGGCGCGCAGATTTCATGCCGAAAAACTCATGAACGGGGAGGTCGTACTCCCATTCGATGCGGTCGATGCAGTCGATGTCCCAAACCATGTCTTCGATGCAAGAGTCCTGCTGGACCGCGTACGTCAACATGATCGGCGAGCCCACCTCAGCGACAATTTGCGCCCGTAAGACCTCAGCCTCTTTCACGAGCCCTTCGTGTAATTGATGAAGGCATCGCTTACGAAGTTCGCGATCGGTTGCCCACCCGGACTCGTCGAATGCCCTGCGCGCGGCAGCAATCGCTCTTTCCATGTCAGCCACCCCAGCATCGGCGACAAGACCGATCTCTTCTTCTGTAGCGGGGTTGATGTTGGCGTAGTTAGCGCCCGAAATGGCCTCCGTCAGTTCGCCATCTATGTACATACGGCTCTCCGCTACAACAACATCAGTCATTCCATGTCCTCCATCGCGTCCGGCCGAATTGCCAGGCGCGGACATTACCTGACACGCGAGTCAGGTGGCGACGCTCACGAACAAGGCACTCGGCTGGTACCGTCACTCGCCCCTTAGGCCCCAGGAGTCAGATGACCTGCGCTCTCGGCATTGACGTCGGCAGTACCAACGTAAAGACCGCACTGGTGGATGACACCGGACAGGTAATCGCGAGCGCTGAGCGACGCCTAACAACGGCCCGAGATGGCGACGTAGCCGAACAAGACCCGGCGATTCTTTGGCAATCGGTGGTTGAAGCAATCAAGGAAGTAACGACTAACAACCCCATCGCAGCAGCAAGCGTCGAGGCCATTGTTTGTGCAAGTCAGTACAGCTCGATCGTGGCAGTCGATTCGGACGGCGCGCTGTTGACGGAGCTCATCACCTACATGGACAGACGGGGCACCGACCAATGTTTCGCAATTTGGGGTGAGCATCCAACAGCGGTCGACCTTTGGCTCGACCGGCACGGTATTCCCCCCATAGGGAGCGGCCTCTCTCTCGCCCACATCCTCCACATCCGAGATGATCAACCGCAGGCCTACGCACGAACAGCTGCGTTCCTAGAGCCGATGGATCTTGTGAACCTGCGCCTCACGGGTCGGGTTGCTGCAACTCAAGGAACGATGTTTGCTTCCCAGCTGTGCGACAACCGCATTCTGCATACAACCGACTACGACTCGGAACTTCTACGGATGGCGGGCATCGATGAATCAAAGTTGCCTCCCCTCATCAAACCAAGCGATGCCGTTGGCACACTCCTTCCCGAAATTGCCGATGCGCTCGGGCTCCCAAGTAATGCAATTGTGTTTGCAGGGGTGAACGACAGCCAAGCTGCCGGAGTCGCGACGGGGGTTACTGACCCTAAACGTGCGGCGATCATCATCGGAACGACGAGCGTCGTGCTGCAGAGCATCGATGAGCGGCGTCCTACGGACTTAGATCACGACATCCTCTCTATGCCATCTGCCTTAGACGACTACCTCGTGTGGGCAGAGAACGGTCTCTCCGGAAAGTCTCTTGAACACGTCCTGGACAGTTTCATATTCGCAAACGATGCCCTAGGCAACCACTCATCGCCTGACAATTTCACCGGCCTCGAAAGTGCTCTTGCGGAAACAGCACCTGGTTCTAACGGCGTCCTTTTCCTACCCTGGCTCGGTGGTTCGCTCTCTCCCGATTCGAACCCGTCGATGCGCGGTGGCTTCCTGAACCTTTCTCTCGATACCACCCGTTTAGATCTGGTACGCGCAGCAATAGAGGGACTCGCTTACAACATCCGTTGGTTGATCGGGTCCGTCGAAAGCTACAGCGGTCGCCCCATCAAGAGCCTCGTGTTCGGCGGAGGTGCGGCACGCTCGGCGCAGTGGGCGCAAATACTCGCCGACGTGCTCGGAACGTCGGTCACAACGCTGACAAATCCAGAGTTCACCACCGCACGCGGTGCCGGCATGCTCGCACTGTTGCGAGTCGGCACCGTGTCCGCATCTGAACTACTTGCCATGGAGCCGACCGCGGCCACGTTTCAGCCAAATCAGAGTCATCGTGCTATCTACGACAAGATGTTTGAACAGTTCGTCGTCGCGTTCGCACAAACGAAACCAATTTTTGAAGCGCTCAATACCTGAACGTAGGAGGAACAATGGCCAACGCATTTCCCTATTCCACCCGCTTCGGCGTGCATCGCACTATGCCCGAACGTGGCCGCACGCAGCAAGAGATTCTCGCGGAGCTAAAGACCATGGCGACCGAAGAGGACGCTGCATGGGAAGACGGGTCTTGTTCCGGGACCATGTATTGCGGCGACCACGAGCACTACGAGTTCATGACGGAAGCGTTCGGTAATTTCGGCCATGTGAACATCCTGCAACGCGATATATGTCCAAGCGCGACCGTGTTCGAAGGCGAGGTCATCGCGATGGCGCTGTCGTTGTTCCATCCTGAAGCGGTGCAAGGAACGGTACCTGTCGGCGCACTCACCTCCGGCGGTTCCGAGAGCATCGTTTCCGCGCTCCTCGCCTACAGGGATCAGGCCCGGGCCGAGCGCGGCATCGTGCAGCCAAACATCGTGAAGCCAACTACTGCGCACCCCGCATTCGACAAGGGTGGCCATTTGTTTGGCCTCGAAGTGCGCGACGCGCCGATTGATCCGGTTACGACGGGAGTCGATGTCGATGCGATGGCAGACCTCATAGACGACAACACCGTCGCGATCATTGGGTCGGCGGGCAACTACGGGTACGGAACGATTGATCCAATGGCAGAACTTTCGGCACTCGCGTTAGACCGCGGTATCGGTTTGCACGTTGACGGGTGCCTTGGAGGTTTCATTCTCCCATTCGGAGAAATGCTTGGCTACGACAACATTCCTCCGTTCGACTTTCGCCTTCCCGGAGTCACAACGATCTCGGCTGACACACACAAGTACGGATACGGGTTCAAGGGAACATCCACGTTGCTTTTTCGCGACCCCGCGCTGCGGCGCTACCTCTACTTCTTCAAGACCGACTGGGTCGGCGGCAAATACATGTCTCCAGGGATCGCTGGCAGTCGTTCCGGTGGACTAGTCGCGGCGACGTGGGCAAGCATGGTGAGCCTCGGACGCGAGGGCTACCTGGAACGCGCAAGGGTGATCTTTGAGACTTCTTTCGCAATGCAAGACGCGGTTCGGTCCCATCCGGAACTCCGCATCATCGGCTCCCCTACTTTCTGCTTTGCATTTACAAGTGACGAACTCGACATCTACCACGTCAATGACTTCATGAAGCAGAAAGGCTGGAGGTTCAACGGCCTTCAATATCCCGATGGGATCCACATGGCTGTGACAGGACCGCAAACCAATCCAGGCGTGTCGGCGCGCTTCGCTACAGACCTAGACGCCGCGATCCCTTACGCACGTGAACACGTTGGCCAAACACCATTCACGGGCGCGGTTTACGGAGGTGCTGCGGGCGGCGCGACCCCAGAGGTCGACGGCTTCATCAGCGATGTAATGGCTGGGCTTCTCGACACAATGCAATCAGTTCCTGTCGAATAGGCAAACACTCCATAGACAGTTCCGAGCGCGACGGGGCGAAGCGTTACCGTCATCTATGTGCGCATCGCGGCCGTCGACTTGGGCTCCAACTCGTTCCATCTTCTGGTCGCCGACGTCACGGCAGACGGCACCTTCGAACCTTTGGTCCGCGAGAAAGAAATGCTCCGGCTCGGCGATGTTGTAAGCCGTGAGGGGTTCGTTACGGCCGATGCAGCCGATGCCGCCGTAAACACGATGCGGCGCTTCCGCCTGCTCGCCGAAGCGGCTGGCGCGACCGAACTCCTAGCTTGCGCCACATCGGCCTTGCGGTCTGCCAGCAATGGCGACGAAGTACTAGATCGCATTGCAAACGAAGCCGGAGTTGAGGTAGATGCCATCGGCGGTCTCGAGGAGGCGCGGCTCATCTTCGGCGCGATCCGAGCCGCCATCACGATCGATCCCGCTCCGGCAGTCTGCTTCGACCTGGGCGGCGGCAGCTTAGAAATCACAGTCGGCGACGCTGGCGGTATGCGCTGGGCCGCAAGCGAACGGCTTGGCGTGGCGCGCCTCTCGGCCCAGTTCGTGCATAGCGACCCGATCTCAGATGACAACCGTGAACAACTCCGTCAACACATCACCACCGCGCTCGCCCCACTAGCAACCGAGGTCGCACAGTTCAAGCCGCAGATGGCCATCGGAAGCAGCGGCACGCTCGAAGACATCGCGCAGATGATCGCTGCACGTCGTAAAGAATCCGCACCTCGGTCGCTCAATCAGTCGGCCTTTTCAAGAGAAGAGTTTCTGCCACTTCACAGGGACCTTGTCGAATCAGATTCATCGCAACGCCGTGATACGTCAGGCCTTGATACCAAACGCGTTGAATTGATCGTGGCGGGCGTCGAGTTACTCGACATCGCTATGGACTTATTCGCGATACAAGAACTAACGATCAGCGAGTGGGCGCTACGCGAAGGGATCGTTCTCGATGCCATTGGAAGACACGATCCAGAGGACTGGTCCGAAGACCCGCGCGCCATTCGCCGCGCATCGGTGCATTCGCTCGCGCGTCGGTGCTCGTGGCCGGAGGAGCACTCTCGCCATGTAGCAGCACTAGCGCTTCAGCTTTTCGACCAAACCGCAACGCTTCATGAATTATCCGAAACGGACCGTGAGTTACTTGAATATGCGGCACTTCTCCACGACATCGGAGAACACGTCTCCCACGACGATCACGATCGACATGCCGCCTACCTAGTCTCACATGGTCAGTTGCGGGGTCTCACTCCCGAGGAGGTAACGATCCTCACCGGTGTAGTTCGTTGGCACCGTCGTGGTGAACCGAAAACATCGGACAATCTCGTCGGCGACCTCACCGATTCACAACGCGAAGTAGTTCGGCGACTCGCGGCGATTTTGCGCTTAGCCGACGGACTCGACCGGAGTCGGAAACAATTAGTGACGAACATAACTGCGCGCATAGATCCGGCTATGACGCTCATCCGCATTGCCACAACAGGTGACCCCGAACTCGAGCTCTGGGGTGCGCGGCGCAAACGCGAGCTCTTCGAACGCGTTTACGAACGAGATGTCGAATTTATCGCTCACCCGAGCGAGTGAACTGCGCTCGCATCGGAAGTTAGAGCGGGTCCCCTCGCGAGAGCAGGGTTCCTGGATACGGGGTCATCAACTCTTCGCGCCAATGCGTGAGGAACTCGCGTGACCGGTGGCGCCATGCGGATATGCGATCGTCACCTGCATCGATTGCACGGCCTAGAGATTCATGGCCAACTGGGTCGGTCGCCCAAACTGTGACCACTTCGGTATCGGTCATCAGTACTTCGTACAGACCAACAAGTGCGTGCCCATGGTCCTCAAGTATCGGCAGTAGTTCTTCGCGTACCGCGGCCAGGTAATCCGGTGCTGCGCCGGGTCGGCACTCGGATAACTCATGGACAAGAACTGACCCTGTCACCTTGTCGCGCCGAAGGTCATCGATCGCTGGACAACCCGCGACTGCACCCATCAACCGATCTACTCCGCCACTCCGCACTTCGAGCGCGGTTTTCCACCACGCATTGAGCGCCGGGTTGGTTGTACGTGCGAGGCTTGTTGACTCCATTAACTTGCGCCATCCGCTACGGCCGCCGACGCACTCCCAGATATTTAGCACTTGTGGCCATCTACCCGTGGCACCCATCGTGTAAAAGGTGCCGAGCAGTTCGAGACCGCGGCCCGCAGCTGCATCGCAGTCGAACGCGACCGCGTGCTCCATGTAGCGCATCGCGCCTTCGCCAACGATGTCGACATACTCGTGGAGGAACAATGCGCGGTCCACAGCTGGCACCCTATCTGACACCTGCACTATCTAGGTGCGAAGATGCCGCTGTGGAGACCCTGGGAGAACTCCTTGCCGATTACCACTCTGGCCTAGCGGCGCAGTTTCGCGAGGTACCGATTCCGGGCGCCCTCAGTTACGCGCTCGGCTTGCAGGTGGGCGGCGGCGGCCGCGATGAACCCCTTGTCCCCCAGATCCCTCTCGGTCGTACCGCCATACTCGCCGGTCCCGACGTATTGCGCTTCGATGCAGTCGACGCCCTTCGCTCATTCGCGGTTGCATCGGGTGTCGGCGTGGCAAATACATGGGGAGCCAAAGGGGTACTGCGTTGGGATGACCCTCTGCACCTCGGAACGTGCGGATTACAAGCCGACGATTTTGCGTTACTTGGCTTCGGCGATCTCGACGCGCTTTGGGTGACGGGGATCGACCACGCCGAGTCGCCAAATGCGTACCTAGCAATCTGCAGGCACATCGAGATAATTGATCCGCGCGACCTTGAAGCGCTAACCCCCAAGATTTCGCGATCGGTACAACCGATCGAGACTCCGCCGCTCTTCCACCGGCTGGCTGCCATTGCCCAGCCTGGATACATCGACGATCGTTTTCCCAGGCATCCCTGCAGGGCCGTGATGGACCTAAAGCAATCGCTGCCTTCAGATGCGTTGGTCGTAGGTGACCCCGGTCCCGCGGGCTTCTGGCTCGCGCGCACGTTCCCTACAGACCGCCCTGGGAGCATCGTTGTACCAGCGACCAACCTCGACGGCATTGGTTGTGCGGTCGCATTGGCCGCAGCGACGAATGGCATTCCGACCACATTCGTCACTGTTGAACCCATCGACGGATTGATCACTGAAGTGGAAGCGATCGCCGAAAGTAAGGGGCTCCCGTTCTCTGTGGAGGTTTGGGGTGACGATGTTGACCTGTCTCTGACCTCATTGCTCATAGAAGCCGCCGGTTCCGTCGTAGCGTGGACGCCATGACAGAAACTCGCACTGTTGCTGTGACCGGAGCATCGTCTGGGATAGGGCGTGCAACCGCTGTGGCGCTAGGTGCCTTGGGATGGACCGTGGCGATCGGATCACGGCGCGCTGGTGCACTGCAGGAGACCGCTGCCGCAGTTGATGCCGCCGGTGGACGCGCTGTCCCCGTTCCACTTGACGTGACTGAGGTGCAATCTATCGACGACTTCTTCACCGCTGTCGAGGAGGCGGTCGGGCCCGTCGATGCTCTGGTGAACAATGCTGGCATTGCTTCTCCTGGTTACCTGGTCGAAGCCGATCCCGAGAATCTGTCGGCGGAGTTGGCGACGAACCTGTTGGGTCCGCTTCTGTGCACGCGAAGGGCGCTTGGGCCGATGCTTGACCTTCCAGGGAACCGAAAGCCGTGCGACATCGTCTTCGTCACATCTGACGTAACGCGCAATCCTCGTCCTGGAATGATCGGATACAGCTCTTCAAAGGCCGCGCTTGAAACGGTCGCGCGGGTAGTCGCTATGGAGGTAGAGGGCCGCGGTATCCGTACGACGGTGGTCCGAGTTGGGCCTACGCTCACGGACTTTGCGACGGCTTGGGAACCCGGAGCATATGAACACTTCGTCCGCGACTGGCCTCGCTTCGGCCTCCAGCGGCATCACGAGACGATGCAACCCGAAGACGTAGCCGCCGCAATCGTGCACGCACTCACGCGTCCTGCGCACATGCAGATCGAAGTGATCGAAGTGCAGCCGGTCGCCCCAAACATTGACCCAACGCCGCAGGTATCCTGAAGCGCGTGGCTGCAACAGGAGCGAGGAGCAGAACATGAAGACCGAAGATCTGATCATCGTCAGCGTCGATGACCACGTTATCGAACCGCCCGATATGTTCGACAATCATCTCCCGGCTCGCTACGCCGATTTAGCGCCAAAGATCGTGCACAAAGACGACGGCACAGATGTCTGGCAGTTCGGCGATATTGAAATACCGAACATCGGCCTCAATGCCGTAGCGGGGCGTCCCAAAGAAGAATATGGAATCGAGCCCACGTCATTCGACGAACTACGCCCAGGATGTTTCGACGTATCGAAGCGGGTAATGGACATGAACGCGAACGGCGTACTCGGCTCACTCAACTTTCCGAGTCTTCCAGGGTTCGCCGGTCGCCTATTCGCAACCATGGAAGACAAGGACGCTGCGAAAGTTCTTGTGCAGTCATACAACGACTGGCACATCGATGAGTGGTGCGGGTACGCGCCCGAACGGTTCATCCCCCTTGCGATCCCATCGATCTGGGATCCAGACGCGCTCGCTGACGAGGTACGACGCGTCGCGAAGAAAGGCTGCCATGCGATCACGTTCCCCGAGAACCCTCAGCCGCTCGGTTTCCCTAGCCTTCATTCCGATCACTGGGACCCCGTCTGGCAGGCATGCTCAGATGAGGGAACCGTCGTGTGCATGCATATTGGGTCATCAGGCAAGTTGGTAATGACCGCCGACGACGCGCCTATCGATGTGATGATCGTTCTGCAACCGATGAACATCGTGCAGTGCGCCGCCGATCTCATTCATTCTCCGGTGTTCAAGCGCTTCCCCGATCTAACCGTCGCATTGTCCGAAGGCGGTATCGGCTGGATTCCCTATTTCTTAGAACGCCTCGACCACTCGTACCGAACCCACAAAGCATGGACAGGCTCTGACTTCGGCACCAAGATGCCAAGCGAAGTTTTCATGGAACACATCGTGCTTTGTTACATCTCCGATGGAGTCGGCGTACGCCTTGCGCGCGACATCGGCATCGAACGCATCACGGTAGAGACCGACTATCCGCACTCCGATGCCAACTGGCCGAATGCTCCAGAGTGTTTGATGACCGAATTCGCTACGACCGACTTGACCGATACAGAGATCAATGCGATGACGCATGAAAATGCCATACGGTTCTTCCGCTACGACCCATTCGCTAATCGACCGCGCGAACGGTGCACCGTAGGAGCGCTGCGCGCCGAGGCAGGAGATTGGGATATATCGGAACGGTCGACCGCAAGGGTTCCCAAAAAACAACGCGATGGTCCTGTGAGGATCACGGATCTATCACCCACTGCATGAACCCCGCCTCTCTGCTTTACGACCCTTACGCCTACGAGACGCACGAAGACCCCTACCCGATCTACAAGCGGTTACGCGATGAGGCCCCTGCTTATCTCGACGAGAACCGCGGTTTTTGGGCGCTCTCACGGCATGCCGACGTGCGCGCCGCTCTCGACAACGGCGTTGTGTTCTCGTCAGCAGAAGGAATCACACTCGAGCGGGGTGCAGGTGCCCTTGAACCGATGCTCATCGAAGTTGACCCTCCAAGACATACCCAACTTCGGTCATTGGTTAGTAGAGCGTTCACACCCAAACGCGTTGCCGAACTTGAAGAGCCGATACGCACGGCTTCCCGAGGCCTAATAGGTGATTTCAGTGATTCGCGCATCGACGTTATTGACGACTTCGCCGCGTATCTCCCGATGGCTGTGATCTCTGCGATGCTCGGCGTGCCAGTCGAGGATCAAGATCAATTGCGTGAGTGGTCGAACTCGATGCTGCATCGCGAAGAGGGCTCTTTCGACTTGACGGCAGAGGGCTATAGAGGCGCAGCTCACCTCTATGGATACATGGATGATCTGGTGGCGCAACGGCGACTACTGCCAGGACCGGACCTCCTGAGCGATCTAGTAACACTGCAGACCAACGAGGGTGCACTTACCCACCAGGAAGTACTCGGGTTCTGCTTCCTACTGATCATCGCGGGCAACGAAACCACTACAAAGCTGCTTGGCAACGCGATCTTTTGGCTTGGGGAGTTCCCCGACCAACGAGCAAAACTCGCGGATGATCCGATGATGATCCCGCTGGCAATCGAGGAAGTGCTGCGATACGACACATCCACCCAAGCACTCGCGCGAGTCCTCACGCGTGACGTCACGTTGCACGATGTAACCCTTCCTCAAGGAATGAAGGGTCTACTCCTGTTTGCCTCAGCAAATCGCGATGAGAGACATTGGGGAGACCCGGATAGGTTCGATATAGCTAGACAACCGGCAGGCCACCTCGCATTCGGCCATGGGATACACCACTGTCTCGGTGCCGCGCTCGCTCGCCTCGAAATGCGGGTGGCACTTGAAGAGTTGTTACCTGCCCTGGGTAACTACGAGGTAGATCGCGCGACCTGCGAACGAGTGCACTCCGGAAACGTCCGCGGCTTCACACATCTTCCGATAAACGTTCCGACCCGATAACTCCAACCCCCGCCACCCGACCCCCGACCCCCGAGCGTTTGTCGGGGAATGCACCGTGGCGGTGCGCTACACGACAAACGGCGGAAGGGCTTTGGGGCGACGTGTCGTTGGGGTGATTTAGCCGCGATCGAATTTGATCCCTGCTTCTTCCCTGTCCCATGTTGTCGCGGTTACACCTTCGGCGCGCAACTGATACTTAAGTACTCGCCCTACCGGATTTCGCGGCAGATCATTCCTGAACTCGACGTACCGCGGGATAGCGAAATGCGGGACTCGTTCGGCCATCCACCTGCACAGATCCTCTTCACCGAGTTCATGCCCCTCATTGAGCACGGCAGTCACTTTCACGTCGTCTTCACCTTGGTCGCTCGGGACAGCGTGAACCGCACCGTCTTTGATCGCGGGATGCGCCAACAAGGTGCGTTCCATCTCGAAACTGGAGATGTTCTCGCCGCGACGCCGCAGGTAATCCTTCTTGCGGTCGACAAAGTACAAAAAGCCTTCTTCGTCGAGACGCCCAAGATCTCCTGTGTGAAACCAGCCGTCGACCAACACCTCGTTTGGGGCGTCGCGCATCGACCAGTACCCAGTGAACATCAGATTTGGCCCCTTGGGGCGACAAACGATCTCACCGACAGTTCCGACCTCCACTTCATTGTCGCCTTCATCGACAAGACGCACATCAAACTCGTGTGTATTCGGCTTACCGGCTGCGCCGACGCTGTTGATCTCCCCTGCGGGCAACATCGAAATCAACGATGCTTCAGTCAAGCCGTAGCCACCGCTGAATGTCGCGCAACCGAAACGCTCACGCCAAACTCGATCCGTGTCGGGCGGCATCGGCGCGGCCGCGCACAACCTCAGGGAATGGCCTGCCTGATCCGGATGGTCCTCTGCATTGGCAATAAGAATTGCGAGGGAACCGAGCATTGAGAGCATCGTCGCGCCGGTTCGTTTTACCTCTGGCCAAAACTTACTGACGGAAAATTTGCGCACAATCGCCGCATGTCCGCCCGTCAGTAACGTCCCTACAACACATACAGAGATCGCATTGAAATGGAACAGCGGAAGCGGGGTGAGAATCACGTCGTCTGGCCCTCGTTGCCAAGCACGCGCAATCTGGCCCGCGAGCGAGACGACGTAGTTGTGCGACAGCATGCAGCCCTTGGAGGGTCCCGTAGTGCCCGCCGTGTAGATCAGACAAGCCAAATCCCCCGGAGCCACACCCGCATCGGGCAAATCTCTGGGGGTCGCGCTGAGTGCCTTAGCCCAAGTGAGGGTCGGAATCGATACGTTGAGGTCGTCAGGTTCACCTACTACAACGACAGCAGCAAGATCCGCCAAATCTTCTCCCGCAAGTTGTTCGAACCTGTGTGCGTAGTCGCCCTGAACAATCAACACTCGAGCGCCTGAGTCTTCAAGCACGTGACGCAGGAAGTCGCCCTTGTACGCGGTATTTATCGGCACCTGGATGGCCGCAAGCCGTAGCGAGCCAAAAAAAGAGATCACCTGCTCAGCCGTGTTGTCGAGAAGGGTCGCAACCCTGTCGCCGCGTCCCACTCCCAGGTCGGCGAGTGAACTAGCAAGCCGAGCCGCTGCTTCATCAACTTGGCGAGCCGTTAGCTCGACTCCGTCGACCTCCAGGTACGGGCCGTCGGGATCCGTGGAAAGCCGCTGTTGCAATGCATCAACAACTGTCGACTGGCGCGATGCCGTCTGATCCGTGGTCACCAAGAGGACACTAGCGGCGTAATAACGCGGGATCGATCAGGGTCGAATCGAGTGACGAAACGCTGGACCCAGGGCGGAACGTCGGCGTTCAATGCTAAGTCGCAATCCACTCAGCAAAGCGTTGCGCAGATCACGCGGGTCGATTACGGCATCATAACTGAGGTTGTCAGCCGCCGAGTACGCGCCACCGAGTTCGGCCTGTGCCATCACCTCGCGTACATCCGCATCTACTCCGGCTGCATCGGCTCCGCTCTCAGCGGGCATCGCGCCCAACCGAGCACCAGGAAATGCGAGCGTGACGGTCTGACCATCGAATGGATTCATGGCCATTAACGACGAACCGAAGCCGTACGCCTTGCGCAAAGTGACATGCAATTTGGGGCCGCGCACGCCGGACTGCGCGACAAACATGCGGGCAGCATGACGAAGGATCCCGCTACGCTCCGCGACGGTCCCCGCAAGTACTCCGGGGTTATCAGCAAGAAAGATGATCGGCAGATTCGAAGCGGACGCGACGTCAATGAAGTGCGCGGCTTTGTCGGCGCCATTTGCATCTATTGCACCGGCCTTCACTGCAGGCTGATTAGCGACAATCGCTACCGATTCACCGCCTAGCCTCGCTAATGCCGTTACGACCGACGCCCCAAATATGGGCGAGATTTCAAGCACACTTCCCTCATCAAACACAAGATCACAAACGGAACGGATGTCGTATGGCCGACGTGGATCCGCTGGAACAACATCGAGGATCGCATCAACTTGGCGCGGTCCGGTATCACCCGACGTGACCGCTGGTGCCGCCTGCCATGCGTTAGAGGGCAAGTAAGAGAGATAACTACGCACGAACTCGATAGCCGATGGATCGTCAGGTACACGGTTGTGAGCAACGCCGCTGACTTCGGTGTGCAACGAAGCTCCACCAAGTTCCTCGGCTGTCACCTTTTCACCGGTCGCGGCTTCGACGAGCGGCGGACCTGCAGCGAACAACGCCGACCCATCTACCATCACGACCAAATCAACCAATGCTGCCGTGAGCGCGCCGTGACCCGCACTCGGACCCATGACGACAGCCACCGTCGGCACGAGTCCACTCAATGCAGCGAGTGCCTGCAGGTCGTTAGGCGCATGTGGGTGACGCTCATATGCGTTCTGCGCTCTAGCGCCGGCGCCTTCGAGCAACATGATGAGAGGAACGCGTTCCTGGGTTGCAAGTTGTACGAGCCTGTGTCGCTTCGCCATCGTTCCGATACCGATGGATCCACCCATAACGGTGAAGTCCTCTGCCCCAACCATGACCGGTCGCCCGTTCAGAAGCCCATGGCCCGCGACGAGTCCATCCGCTGGAGCCGCCGGTGTGGCACCGCGACCCAATGCGCCAACTAGCGCGCCAATCTCTACAAACGTTCCTGGATCGCAGAGCAATTCAACGCGTTGGCGCGCATCAAGACGACCGTCCGCTCGCCGGGCATGGAGGCGCTCTTCGCCTCCCATCGCTACCGCATCGCCGTGACGATTCTCGCGATCGTCAAGAACTTCATCCCAATCATTCGGCATAACTGTGTCGCCCATTAGTGGTTACCTGAGGCCGACGAACCGAGATCTACGTGTGTGCTGGCCACCGCATCAGCGAGGTGATCGATACTGCCGAAGTGCGTGTCTAGGACCCAAGCTCGCTTCAGGTAGAGGTGAACGTCGACTTCCCACGTGAACCCCATACCCCCAAAGACCTGAGTGGCTGCCCGCCCATTTGCGATCCCAGCCTCATTGGCGAGCAACTTGGCGCCACTCACGCTGCGCTCGCGATTACCGGAACCTGGATCGTCAAGAATGCAAGCGGCCGCTTGCGTAGCGGCGCGCGCCACTTCGACGCGCACAGCCATGTCTGCGCAAATGTGCTTGATCGCCTGGAAGGACCCGATTGGACGATCGAACTGTTTCCTCTGGCCCGCGTAATCAACCGCGAGTGTGGTCAATGCGTCTGCCATGCCAACGAGGTATGCCGCTGTGATGACGCCTCCGCCGTACCACAATTCAGCGGAAGCATCTGCTTCACCGAACGGATCACCAGCCGGCAACTCTTCGACGCGCCATACCGGAGTGAGTGGATCCAAGGGCCAATCATTTGCCTTGCCGGAAATCTGTTTCGCATCGATCGAACGGATGCCTTCTTGTCCGAGTACATGCAATTCATCAATTTCGTCGAGGTGCTCGACGAAATAGGGTCCCGAATCCATCCGGAGGAGACCACCGGTAGGTACGGCGCAACCGAAACTCCAGACCAGTGGTCCCGGAATCAATGCGCGGCCTAATTCTTCATAGACGATCGCGGAATCGGCCCAACCGAATCCGTCGGCGCGCAACGAGAACACGCCGGCCGAAGCAAGAACTTCCCACATGTCGAGGTTGAATCCCTCTCGTACGCGCTTCATCGGAAACTTGCCTTCTAGTAGTGCACGGATGCCATCACGTAGCGCGACTTGATCGTCAGAAAGATCGAAGTTCATCTTGGCAAACCGAGTAGTCGCTCACCCAGGATGTTCCGTTGTATCTGGCTAGTACCGGCAGCGATTGTGAGCGCGAGTGTTCGTAACCGCTCCTCTACGAAGTTCCCTGGTCCGCCAATGACTAGTGCCTCGCGATCGAGAACACGCATTGACAGTTCACCCAACTTCTGACGCGTTTCGGAGTAGGCAAGCTTGATCATGAAAGTTCCACGACCGGTTACACCCCGTTCAGCTTGGGTCACATTGCGCTTCGTCAAAGCCCAAATTCCATCGAGTTCCGCCGTGACGTGTCCAAGTTCCCTGCGATGACCAGGATCCCTGACCAACGGTGCCAGATCTTCGACGAGGCGCATGGCATCAACCAATTCGCTCACGAAAGCAGTGCCTCGTTCAAAACTCAATGTGACGTTGGTGACGCGCCAGCCATCGTTCTCTTCGCCCACTCGACATTCGACAGGTACCCGCACCTCGTCGAGAAATAACTCAGCGAACTCCGATGATCCCGAAACCGTGCGCAACGGTCGCACCTCTATGCCAGGTAAGTCCATCGGGAGCATCAACCATGTGATGCCTTTGTGTTTCGGAGCATCGGGATCCGTTCGAACTAGCAATTCGCCGTAGTCGCCTACCTGTCCGAAACTGCACCACATTTTCTGCCCAGTAACTACATAGTGATCACCATCACGGACTGCCCGAGTGCGCAAACTTGCAAGATCCGAGCCGGCCTCTGGCTCCGAAAACCCCTGACACCACACCTCTTCGCCGCGCAAAATCCTCGCAAGGTGTTGGGACTTCTGCGCATCGGTTCCTTCGGCGATGATGGTTGGACCGGCATGCAACAGGCCAACGAAGTTCACACCAACATACGGAGCTCGGGCCCTCGTTGTTTCTTCCAGGAACACGAGTTGACGACCTGGGGAAGCCTCTTGGCCGCCATATGCTTTCGGCCAAGAGAGTCCCGCGTAACCGGCACCGAACAGGCGACGTTGCCAATCGGTGTCGTAACTCCTTCTGGCGAGCCAGTCGTCGCGATGTGGGGCGGGCGGAAGTAGAGCGAGTTCCGCGGCTAACCACTCCCGTAACTCACTGCGGAAAAGTTCATCGGCTGCCGAGTAACGAAGGTCCATGCGGACCACGAGCCTATGGGACGCGCTACTTGCCACCCGATATGGCTGCCGTCAACGACGAGGAAATGTACCTACGCCGCTATTCGATCAATGCATCGCGAAGGCTAGACAGCACATCTCCGTCAATGCCGAACTGCCGAACGTAGCCCTCGATATTCCCGAATCGCTCGGCGATGGCTACGAGAAGCGAAGACATCGATTCCACTCCAGCAGTGAATGATTGCCCTTCTACCTCAATCGCACCATCCTGCAGGGCGGCACGGTTGCGGTGGCGAAGCAGGAGTACTGGCATACGTTCTTCGGTTAGCGCGTAGTCGGCCGCAATCAGATCGTCATCGACACCGAGAAGTCCCAATACCAGTGCAGCTACCAATCCCGTCCGATCCTTGCCTGCCGCACAATGAAAAACCATCGGGTGATTAGAGGGATCAGCGATAACGCGGAGGACGCCGGCGAAGCGATCTCCAAAGCGTTCGAGCATCATGAGGTAAATCTCGTCAAGCGCGAGAGGCCGCGTGTCCGCTCCCTTCGGCGGTTCGATAGGACCACGCGTCTCGTCGACGATCGGCATATGCCGGAAGTTCACGCCATGTTCTTCAAGCGGACCATGAGAGAACCGATCTACCTCGTGGCCCGCGCGGAGATCTACGACGGTTTGTATCCCTAGGGTGTTCATGACGCGTCCAACATCTTGGTCTGTCATGAAAGAAAGCGAGTCACTTCGGAAGATGCGCTTCGCGCGCACGCTCCGTCCATCTGATGTTGGATAACCACCCAAGTCCCTGAAGTTGGCGGGGCCATCAAGTCGAATTAGTCGATCTTCCAAGGTCATCAGGTTAGGTCTTTACCAAACACTCGTAGTACCGCGGTCAACATCGTGTTCCATCTTGCGGCACAACGAGATCAACCAGGTAGACGGCTGCTAACCGTGCGAGACAATCCGGACCACCCAGCAAAGACGTATGCGCTGATCCCCGCACCGCGACAAGCCGTCCGACTCCGAGTTGTTTCGCTAATCCTTCAGACCATTTCAGAGGCGTCGCTGGATCATCGGTCGTCCCGATCACAACTATCGGAACGGAACCGCTAGCCACCACGACACCGGGAACTTTGTTGGTTGGAGGAGCCGACCAAAATGAACACGGGAACCCGAGCCCGGCACTCTCCGCGCCAAAATCGGGTGCAGCGACCGCTGCGCTCTCCTGCAAAACTCGTGCGGCCTCTAGGTCAAGCACGGGTCCGTCGGCACAACTGATGGATATGAAGGCAGCCCAATCC
>SHUZ01000030.1 GCA_009694415.1 Acidimicrobiia bacterium | reverse complement strand
AGTACATAACGCTCACCTTCGGCAGCGAGCGCTCCCGATGCCGGGTCACCGTTTATGGGGCTCGTGATGCCGTTGTGAACTGTTACTACGCGTTCGGGATCAACCGTGAACGCCTCGCATATTTCGTCGGCCACGAAATGGCTGACAGCGTGAACTGTTGCCCCGCGATCGAGCGCGCGGCGAATGAGCCGTGGGTAATGCAATGTGTCTTGCGTGCACATCTCAGGAAAACGCAAGAACGTCAGGTCATGCACGGTTATGACCACCGGTGCGTGAGCGGGGGGACCGACGTAGTTGAGCGCATGTACAACATCGACTGTGCCAGTCCAACGTTCTACTCGCGGTTCATGTATTCCTCGTTCCCAAAGGGAGCGGACCCAGCGAGTCGGAAACGGACGTGTATACCCGCGCATTCCATTGGGAAGGGCGGTCGCAAGTTGCTCACGCCGTCGCAACGACAGCGCGTAGGGAACTGGTTCAACGTCGGTGCGTTTGGCTAGCGCGCTGAGCAGCCCCGCGACCACTTCGCCGACGCCTGTGCGTTGGCCAAGCAGCGGAGTGCCGTCGATGGCGATTCGAAGGGCGCAGATACACAGATCCTAACGACGCACTAGATCTCGAGTGGTTCGTGTTCTATCGCTGTGATCAGCGGCTCGATGCTGTCGGGAACACCCTTGCGCAGACGCAACACGAGACTCGTTGCCATGGCTGCAGTGGCGATGACCGAGCCAGCGACAAACCCAACCTCTACACGCAATGGAAGTGCTGTGATCATTGCTGTCACGATCAAGAACCCGGCGACTCCGAGTGCCCATGCCAATGATGCGGCGCGATGCCCATGAAGAGCGATCAATGCTTGCGCGATCGTCAGAGCGATTATGAATACGCCGCTGCCAAGCGCAAGGAGTCCGAGGTCGCGATTTTCGATTGTGAATCCTTTGAACAAGATTTTTCCAACCGCAGGGCCGATTGTGAACGCTGCCACCGTTCCAATCGCTGCAATGCCGGTCACGACGACCAGCAACTGTTTGAGACCCGTGAGGAAATCACGCTGTCGCCCGGCACCGGCCAGGTTTGCCAACTTGGGAAGCAAAGTTCCTTGCACAGCCTGGAACAACAAGACCGGAATACGCGCAACAAAGAATGCCGAAGCGAATGCCGCCGCCGCAGCCTTATTCTGCCCGGTTTCAAGGAAACTGATTCCCAACAACGACGAGTACGCGAGGAGTTGCATCAAAACGGAACCGGCGAGGAGCCAGCCGAGCGAATTGGACAACTCCGAATACGGTGCAGTTGGCCCTGGGAGTAGAAGCCCGCGTTGTCTGCGGAGAGCAAAGAGAACTGCGACGAACGGAGCGAGCGCGATACACATTCCGTATGCACCGGCGTTGTCGGCGCCCAACGATGCCAAAACAATTGCACCGGCTAGACGCGCCACCCCTTCGGCCGCGAGCATTTCTCCGTAGGGACGGAACCGTCCGTTGCCTGACAATGTGCCGCGAGTGAGATGCATCGCGTAGAAACCGACGAGCCCTATTGCGAGGCTGACTACCAATAGCCAGTCGCCTTGGAATGGGCCGTCAACATAAAGCGGGGCAGCGACGAACGTGATTATGACCATTCCTGCGGTGAGCGCTCCACCCAGTTGCGCCGCGCGCATCACCAGTGGTTTTCCTCCTAGGCCCTTTGCTCGGCGCGATGCGAGGGCGCGCCCGACCTCCTGTTCAATCGGCAGGAAGAGGCCTGGCCCTGCCACGAAGATGAACGCCCAGAATGCCGAAAACGCCGCCTTGTTGGCCCCCACCAAGGAGTTGAGGGCGACGATGACGAATACGTAGGCGGTGATGGCGGCGACAACTAGTCCTGCTCCAACGGCAAAGGTTCCCTCTGGCGCGACATCGCGAGCTTTATCGATGAACTTGTTCGCGCGGGCTGTCACGGCCGTGGTCTTGATCCTGTTTTGGCGGTGGGTGGCGACAAGATCATCGTCCACGTGGTCCGGTTGCGGTGGATATACGAGATATTCCTAGCCGGTGTGCGGTTGTGAGCATAGTGGCGGTTACGGCAGGATCGGGGGCCACGGTGCGAATATGTCTGTATGAAGACACGGACACTGATAGCCATAGCGATCGCCGCTGCAGCCTTGATCTTGATAGCGGGCGTTATGCAGATACTCATGGGGAGATGACCGGCTAGTTGGGCGAGAATGTCGTCACGGGTGAAGATGAGGATGTGGACGTGACCGAACACTTCGATGTGGTGGTTCTTGGCGGTGGGCCAGGCGGATACGCAAGCGCGCTCTATGGCGCGGCTGCCGGCCTGAACATCGCGTTGGTTGAAGCGGAAAAAGTTGGAGGCACCTGTCTGCACCGCGGTTGTATTCCGGCCAAAGAACTGCTGCAGACAGCCGAAGTATTACGAACAGTTCGCGGAGCGAAAGACTTTGGGATCCAGGTAGGTGAGCCGACTCTTGACCTTCCGACGAGCATGGCGCGCAAGCAACAAGTAATCGACAAGTTGACCAAGGGTCTGGAGTCTTTGCTCGCGGGGCGCAAGGTAACCGTGTTTCCCGGAGTCGGCTCAATAGTCGATGCGCGTGCGCGGCGGGTGACGGTTGAGGGAACTGAACTGACGGGCGACGCGCTCATCTTGGCTACCGGATCAACTCCGCGTTCGCTACCTGGTATTGACTTCGACGGCGAAAGGATCCTTTCATCAGATCACGTCTTGGAGCTCGACAAGGTTCCACAACGGACGGCAATAATCGGAGGTGGAGCGATCGGTTGTGAGTTTGCGTCGTACCTCGCGGACGTCGGTAGTGCAGTCACGATTCTGGAAGCACTTCCTGCAATCCTCGCGGGGGTAGATCCCCAGGCTGCCGACGTCGTTGCTCGTGCGTTCAGACGCCGCGGGATCAAGGTGCTTACGAATGTTCGAGTCGAAGGTGTTGACGGAGATTCATCGCCATCGGTTAATTACACGCTCGACGGAAATGCGGTGTCGCTCGAAGTTGATGTCGTCATTGTTTGCGTGGGGAGGAGCCCTCGATCAGACGGAATCGGTATCGAATCTTCGGATATCTCATTAGGTCGTGGTGGACATGTGGTTGTTGACGAACACATGCGTACAACAATTCCCGGCGTCTACGCGGTTGGCGACCTTGTCGATACACCGGCGCTGGCTCATGTTGGGTTTGCCGAGGCGATCGTCGCGATAAAAGACATTCTCGGTGAGGAAGCGAAGCCGATTGATTACGAGAAGGTCCCGTGGGGGATTTATTGCCACCCCGAAGTTGCGTTTTGCGGGTTGACCGAAGCGGCGGCGCGCGAGCGCGGATACGACGTCGTCACTTCTGTGCATCGCTTCGGGGGAAACAGCCGGGCGATTCTCATCGGCGAGACAGACGGTCTGGTGAAGATTGTCGCCGAGCGCGATGGACCGATTCTTGGAGTGCACATCGCAGGACCATGGGCGACGGAATTGCTGGCAGAGGGCTACCTCGCAGTTAGTTGGGAAGCAACAGCAGCCGACATTGGCGCGCTCATTCATGCGCACCCGACCCTTTCCGAACTTTTCGGAGAGAGCGCGTTAGCGCTCACCGGCCGCGGGCTCCACGGGTAGGCGATAACCCGTGGATGTGATCCTCCCCCAACTAGGAGAAACGGTGATCGAGGCGACGATCACCAGTTGGCTCGTTGCAGTAGGCGACTTAGTCGCATTGGACGAGCCGTTGTACGAAGTTTCTACCGACAAGGTTGATTCAGAGGTGCCGTCACCTGGGGCAGGAATACTCGTTGAGATTCTCGTCGAGGAGGGCGAGACAATTGGAGTCGGTACGCGACTGGCGGTCATTGCGGACGCCGCGCCCGCAGCATCGATCGATCAAACGCTAGACACGGTGTCGCTGCCGGGCGACATTCCAATTGTTCAATCACGCGAGCAGGCAGACCCATCTATCAGTCCGCACGATGATCGCGTTACCTCTCCGGTAGTGCGCCGCCTGATTGTTGAGCATGGACTGGACGTCACGACGATCACCGGAACTGGCGAGGCGGGTCGAATAACGCGCCGCGACGTGCTCGACGTTGTCCACCGGACTGGACCGGCTGTCGAAGAATCGCGCGGTTCTACGGCACTCTCAGATGATGACGACCGCATACCCTTCGACAACATTCGTCGTCGCACCGCTGAGCACATGGTGCGCTCTAAAGCCACGAGCGCACACGTTTATACGTCGATAGAAGTTGATTACGAACGAATCGAACATCTGAGGTCCGCTCACCAGGCCGCGTGGAAAGCGGCCGAAGGGTTTTCGCTTACCTACTTACCATTCATAGTGCGAGCGTTTTGCGAAGCCGCGAGGGAGTTTCCGCGCGTTAACGCCAGCATTGAAGGAGAATCGATCGTCGTCCACGCCGAATTGAATGTTGGTTTAGCGGTTGACCTCGACTTCAAAGGGCTAGTAGCACCTGTCGTTCGCAATTCAGCGGGACGTGGCCTGCGGTCCTTGGCCCGCGAGATCCGCGATCTTGCGACTAGAGCAAGATCAAAACGGCTTGAACCCGATGAGATTGTGGGTGGCACATTTACGATTACCAACATGGGTCCGTTCGGGACACTCATGACGTTGCCGATCATCAATCAACCGCAGGTAGCCATACTCGCGACGGACTCGATTAGAAAGAAGCCCGTAGCCCTTGAGGGCCCCGATGGCGACGATCTGATAGCGGTTCACCCGATTGGTGTGCTCGCATTGACATGGGATCACCGCGCGTTCGATGGGGCGTACGCGGCGACTTTCCTGCGAACGATGCGGGACATTCTTGAAACCCGCGACTGGGAGTCGGAACTCAAATGACTCTGCGTATTAGATGGCTCGGGCGGGTTAAGTACGGAGAAGCAATGGATCTTCAGCGGGCGCTCCATTCGCGCAGTACCGATGATTACTTGTTGCTCCTTGAGCACGAACATGTCTTCACGATAGGGAAGCGCGGAAGTTCCAAAAATGTGATCTCGGAGCCAGCAAGTGTTGGAGCAGAACTGATTGAAGTGGATCGTGGAGGCGACGTCACGTACCACGGACCGGGTCAATTGGTTGGTTATCCGATTGTGACTCTCAATGAATCTCCGGCAGGAATGCGAGACGTTGTCGCGCACGTACGGCGTCTTGAAGATTTGCTCATAGAGGTGTTATCTCGTCTGGGGGTACAAGGCAAACGCGAGGACGGCCTAACGGGTGTGTGGGTAGGCGGCGAGAAGATCGCAGCGATCGGCGTGCGGGTCGCGCGGGGGCGCACGATGCACGGTTTTGCGCTCAACGTCGATCCCGATCTTGCGATGTTCGATCACATCGTTCCCTGCGGTATCGAAGGGCGTGGCGTTACATCTATTGCATCTCAACTCGACAACCCACCGTCGATGAAAGTTGTCGTTGATCTGTGTTCCGAAGTATTCGCTGAGATGTTTGGCCGAGAAGACTCCGACGCGAGTCCGGACAGAACCTTGGATCGCGCAGATGTTGCATGGGAGTATCAACCGCGAGATCGCGTCGCGCCCGCTGGAGCGGCGCGCGACACATTCCGAAGGCCAGAGTGGATGAAGGTTCGCGCAGATCTCGGATCGGGCTATCGCGAGTTGAAGGCCTTGGTGAGCGAGGAAGAACTGCATACGGTTTGCGAGGAAGCGCGCTGTCCGAACATCTATGAGTGCTGGGCACAACGCACCGCTACCTTCATGATCCTCGGCGATCGATGTACTCGCGCATGCGGGTTCTGTCTCGTAGATAGCCGACGGCCAATAGCGCTTGACCATGAAGAGCCGGTCAGGGTGGCCGAGGCTGTCGCGCGTTTGGGCCTTGCGCATGCCGTGCTGACAAGCGTGGCGCGTGACGACCTACCAGACGGGGGAGCAGAAGCATTCGCCTCGACCGTCGAAGCGGTCGCAAGGCGTAACCCGACGACGACTATCGAAGTGTTGATCCCGGACTTCAAAGGCAACGCTGATTCGCTAGCGACGCTGATGCGAGCGCGTCCGGCTATTTGTAATCACAACTTAGAGACAGTCGCCCGATTACAGCGCGCTGCCCGACCGTCCGCTAGTTATGCGCGGTCGCTCGTACTGTTAGCAAGAGCTAAGGATGCAGGGCTAGTCACGAAATCGGGGATCATCATGGGGATGGGTGAGACCGAGGCTGAACTTCGTGGTGCGATTGCAGATTTGCGCGCGGTGGGCGTGGAGATCCTCACGCTCGGGCAGTACTTGAGACCTTCGATCGATCATCTTCCAGTTGCGCGCTGGTGGACACCCGATGAGTTTGAGTCGATGGGCGATTACGCGCGCGGTCTTGGATTCGCGCATGTCGAGAGCGGGCCGCTGGTGCGATCGAGTTATCACGCTAGGGCAGGAGCTGCTGCCGTAGCAGAGCAACCTGTGGCGCTTGCTGTGTCTTGATGACACGCCAGGAGTTTTGAACGAACCGTGAATCTGGAGCTAGCAACGTTTCTTACGCAGATGGCCGCTGGTGGACTCGCGTTTCTTTGGGTGACATCGAGGAGACGGCTAGTGAGCCTCGGATACGGGTGGCTACTTCGCGGTGTATTCGGCGTGCTTGCCGTCGCGTCGATAATCCTCGAAACCCATGCGGACCATGCCGGAAACGGCCAGGTGGTTTTTCTCGTCGGTACGGCAGGCATGGTCATAGGTGCCTCGGTAGCCACGCTGGTGAGCGTGCTACGTCGAAGTGCTGGCGTCGCGAGAAAGCGTGAGTTGCAGGTGCGGCGGGTAGCGCGAGTTGCCGCAATGGTGGGTGGAGGCGATGCGAAGTCAAACGGGTCAGATGTCGGTAGAGAATTCCCTCCTTCGCTGGATCTGATCGCGCCTGCCTTCGGCGTGTTCGCTTTGCTCGGAGCGGCGACGTTCACCGGTGAGCATTGGTGGTTGAGCGCGGTGCGGTTGCTCGTGGGTGCGGCGTTCCTCGGAGCGATATTGGATGCCATGTTGCTCGGCCACTGGTACCTAACCCAGCCGGGTCTCTCGCGTGAACCATTACGGGAACTTGTGCGGGCGAGCGCAATCATCTGGCCATTAGAGATTGTCGTTTTGATTATTCCGTTAGGGATGATGTCGGTGCTTTTGGGCACCATCGACGACGGTTACAACGGCCTCCTAGGTTGGATGTGGGCGGTGTGCGCGCTTGGCACGATCGCCTTGCTAGGTGCAACATGGCTCGCGTTGCGTGAGCGCGCGTATTCGGCGGTCATGGCGGCAACGGGACTTCTTTACTTGGCGATCCTCACGGCCTTTGGAACCGACCTGCTAGCTCGGGCGCTGCTAACTCCCTAGTCGCCCTTACGTCACGAAGTACTTGGCTTCCGGGTGCGGGACAATGATCGCGCTAGTTGTTTGTTCGGGTTCAAGTTGGAACTCTTCAGTCAACTGCACGCCGATTTTCGATAGGCCGAGAATTTCGTCGAGTTTGGCTTGATCATCGAGATCTGGACAGGCCGGGTAGCCCCAGGAATAGCGAGAACCGCGGTACTTCTGACGAAAGAGACCAGCCAACGACGGTCCATCCTCCGCAGCAAACCCCCATTCTTCGCGTATTCGTAGATGCCATAACTCGGCGAGGGCCTCGGTCATTTCGACTGAGAGGCCATGGCAAAGGAGGTACTCCTGGTAGTGGTCAGCGGCAAAAAGTTCGCGTTCGCGTTCAGAAGCGGTTGCACCGACCGTGACGACATGGAAAGCCGCGTAATCGCTCTCGTTGGAGTCGACAGGACGGAAGAAGTCCGAGATGCATAGGAATCGGTCTTTGCGTTGACGCGGGAAGTGGAATCGAACCCATTCATCGCGCCGCTCGTCGTCCTTCCAAACAATGAGGTCCTCGCCCTCGGAATTAACTGGGTAGTAGCCCCAGATTGCAGCGGGCTCCAGCCAGCCGTTTGCCTTGGCGGAGTCGAGTTCAGCGCGTAGGGTTGGCCGTATTCGCGCTTTGAATTCCTCATCCGGTTCCCCGCTCTCGGGTCGGAACTGCCATTGATTGCGAAACAGCGCTGTCTCGTTGATGTACGTAGCGATCTCGTCGAGAGCGATTCCCTTTGCGACGCGCGACCCAATGAATGGCGGTTTGAAAATTGGAACGTCCACCGCGACGTCCGAGCGTGCTGGAACGGTTATCTCTTCGGTGGGTTGTTCAGACTTGCGCGGCGGCAATTTGCGTCCTCCTGGCGCGCGCCCGAACTCTGGATCAAGCGTTCCAGATCGATTGCCATCCATGAGAGCGTCCATTGTGCGCAACCCTTCGAAGGCGTCCTTGCCATAGAAGAGCCGTCCGTTATAAATGGCGCGGAGGTCTACCTCTACGTAGTTGCGGGTTAGAGCGGCTCCACCGAGAAGCACGGGCGTCTTGGCGTTGTCAAGGTTGTTCATTTCTTGAAGGTTCTCGCGCATGATGATCGTGCTCTTGACGAGCAGTCCGCTCATTCCGATCGCGTCGGCTCCGACTTCGTTGGCCTTGTCGATAAATGTTTGCAGAGGTGCCTTGATCCCGATGTTGTGAACTTCGTAACCGTTGTTGGTGAGGATGATGTCGACGAGGTTTTTGCCGATATCGTGAACGTCACCTTTCACTGTGCCGATCACGATGACGCCTTTGCCGCCGGCCTCGTCCTTCTCCATGTGTGGTTCTAGATATGCGACAGAGGTCTTCATTGTCTCGGCGCTTTGCAACACGAACGGCAGTTGCATCTCGCCGCTGCCGAATAGTTCACCGACGACCTTCATGCCTTCCAACAACACGTCATTGACGATCGACAATGCAGGGCGTCCGCTGTTTAGGGCTTCGTCGAGTTCTTCGTTGATTCCCTCGCGTTCGCCATCGATAATCCGGTGCTTCAAACGCTCTTCGACAGGCCAACCCGAGCGATCTTCGCGTTCAACTTTGCTTGCGTCGACGCCTTCGAAAAGTGCCATCAATTCGATGAGCGGGTCATATCCATCTGCGCGCCGGTCGTACACAAGGTCGAGGGCTACCTCTCGTGCACGTTCATCGATCTTGTGCATGGGCATGATGCGCGCGGCATGCACGATGGCTGCATCGAGGCCTGCCTCTCGACATTCGTGCAGGAAGACACTGTTCAGGGCATGCCTAACGGCGGGCTTCAGTCCAAAGCTGACGTTCGAAAGCCCGAGAACCGTTGATGCACCAGGGAGTTCGGCCTTGATGCGTCGAATGGCGTCGATCGTCTCGATGGCATCGCGGCGGAGGTCCTCTTGCCCAGACCCGAGCGGGAAGGTAAGTGGGTCGAAGATCAGGTCGGTCGGATCGATTCCGTAGCGCTCGGTGCCTAGGTCATAGATCCGTTTGCATACGCGCAACTTCCAATCAACGTCACGTGCTTGTCCTTCTTCATCGATGGCTAGGCAGATGACCGCAGCGCCATATTCCTGAGCGAGTGTGAATACGCGATCTAGGCGGGATCCAGGTAGTTCGCCGTCTTCGAGATTTGCGGAGTTGAGAATTGCCTTGCCGCCGGAGTGATGGAGGCCTACCTCTAGAACTTCTGGTTCTGTTGAGTCCAACACGAGAGGTAGTGCTGCTTGGGTCGCGAAACGAGAAGCAATCTGCTCCATGTCGATTGTGCCGTCGCGCCCCACATAGTCGACACAAACGTCAAGCACGTGAGCGCCTTCTTTGACCTGATCGCGTGCCATCTGCACACACGCATCCCAGTCCTCGTCAAGCATCGCGTCTCTGAAGCGTTTCGAACCATTTGCATTCGTTCGTTCCCCAATTGCGAGGTACGCGAGTTCCTGCGCGTACGTGACGGGGCTATAGATGCTGGAGCATCCGGGCTCGAACTCTATTGTCCGAGGCGTAGGAGCGCGCGTGCCGATGCGGTCGACTACTGCGCGTAAGTGTGCGGGTGTTGTGCCGCAACAGCCACCGACGATGTTGATGCCGAACTCCGTAACGTTGCGTTCGTGCGCATCTGCTAGTTGCGAGGGTGTCAAGTCATAGTGGGTATGCCCGTCCACCACGGAAGGCAATCCTGCGTTTGGAAGGCATGACAGGTATGTCCGCGCATGACGCGAGAGATAACGAAGGTGCTCTGTCATCTCTGCCGGACCTGTTGCGCAGTTGAGCCCGATCACATCGGGGTGCATCGCCTCGAGGGCGTTGAGCGCGGCGCCGATCTCTGAACCAACGAGCATGCGGCCCGTCGTTTCCATTGTTACCTGCACCATCAGCGGTACTTCGCTGCCGTAGTCGCTCATCGCGCGGCGACATGCAATTAGAGCGGCCTTCGCTTGCAATAGGTCATAGACCGTCTCGATCAGCAACACGTCTGCGCCGCCGGCGAGTAAGCCAGAAGCTTGAACCTGGTAGTCGTCACGCAGTGCTGCGAAGGTGATTTGTCTGAGTGATGGGAGTCGCGTGCCGGGACCGATTGACCCGATTACCCACCTCGGGTGCTCTGGAGTCGCGAATGCCTCCGTTGCTTCTTTGGCGATCCGGGCAGCAACCTCGTTGAGTTCGAAGGTCTTGTCCGCGACGCCGTACTCGGCGAGGACCAATCCGAACGAGCCAAATGTTGCCGTCTCAACGGCGTCCACGCCGGCCGCCAAATAATCGTCGTGCATGGCACGTATCAGGTCGGGACGCGTGAGCGCTAGATATTCGTTGCAGCCTTCGAGTTCTGGGCCGCCGAAGTCTTCCGGACCCAGGTCGCGGTCCTGTACCCAGGTGCCGAAGGCTCCGTCCAATACCAAGACGCGTTCGGCAAGGGTTGTGAGAAAGTCAGCCATTAGGACCACGAGGCTACCGGAGGGACCAAATCCGCTTTGTCGATAAGGCCGGTAATCGTCCTCGTGTCTTGGTTCGAGTTATTCGAGCCCAACGATCTGATGGAATCGCGGCCGCGCCGTAGACTCGCAATTAGATGAAGGTTTACACGCGCACCGGTGACGACGGGACCACGGGGTTGCTCTTTGGGGGCCGGGTTCCTAAGGACGCGCAAGGTCCCTCCGCCTATGGAGTAACTGACGAGGCAGTAGCCGCTCTCGGCGTCGCGCGTGCCGAGACCGAAGTTGGTCAGGAAATCTTTGAGTTGCTCGTCCGTCTCCAGCGCGAACTTTTCGTGGTTGGCGCCGAACTTGCGACAGCGCCGGAGAACCGGCACAAACTGACAGACGGCGTCACCCGCGTTACGGCTGGCATGGTCGAGGCGCTCGAACCGCTAATCGATGCTGCTACAGAGCGCTTCGACCCACCAACGGAGTTCGTGCTGCCTGGCGAGAACCGCGTCTCTGCCGCGCTCGACGTTGCCAGAACGGTTGTCCGTCGCGCAGAGCGTGAATGTGTAACCGCTGGGGCCGAAGGGTGGTTGGAGTCGGATAGCTTCGTCATTGCGTACCTCAATCGGCTAGCCGACTTGTGCTGGACGCTTGCGCGTTGGCAAGAGGGAACTTTCAGAGCAGCGCGTCATCGCGACTGACCAAAACTACGGAGGATTAAGTGCCAGTTACTTTCGTTGTATCGACCGTTTCGCCAACGCAGGTAAAAACTGATCTGCTTGTAATTCCTGTCTATTCGGAGCGTGTTCTCGGACCTGGAGGCGACGAGGTTGACGCGGATTTGGATGGCGGACTCGTCGCATTCATGGAACAGGCGGCGTTCGATGGGAAGGAGGGCGAGAAACTGGTGGTGCCTACCGGCGGCGCCCTGGGTGCATCGTCGGTTGTGCTGATTGGGTTAGGGAAACGCGAAGAAGTGACAGCTGATGGACTCCGCAAGGCGGGAGCGGTAGCAGCCAAGGCCGCGCACAAGGCAGGCTCGGCGTCGACCACTCTCGCGAGTGCTGGGCCTGCCGATTTAGACATGGCCGAAGCCGCGCAAGCCGTGGTCGAGGGAGTTTTGCTCGGTGGCTATGAATACCTTGAGTACAAGTCTGATCCAAAGCCTTCTAAGTTGAAGCGCGTGAGTTTGCTCGGCCGGTCTGGCGCCCTGCGACGTGGAATGGATCGGGGAACGTCTGTAGGAACCGCGGTTATTTGGGCACGCGACATCGTTAATACCCCAGCGCGCGATTTGTCTCCGGCGGAGTTCGCTAGAGCGGCACAACGTCTATTACGTGGCAAAGGTGTGAAGGTAGAAGTGCTCGACGTGCCAGCGCTCAAGCGAGAACGCTTGGGTGGAGTCATCGGAGTCGGTATGGGCTCCGAGCAACCCCCTCGCCTCGTCAAGATGACATACGCGCCAACGAAATCGAACGCGACACTCGCGCTCGTTGGCAAGGGAGTGATCTTCGATTCAGGAGGTCTGTCCCTAAAGCCTGCTGGCGGGATGGAGACGATGAAGACAGACATGGCCGGTGCAGCGGCTGTGATCGCGGCGATGTCGGTATTGGCGGACCTTGGCGTGAAGACGAAGGTCATCGCGTTCACGCCGATGGTGGAGAACATGCCGAGTGGTTCTGCTATTCGTCCCGGCGATGTACTTACGTTTCGAAATGGCAAAACCGCAGAGGTGCTCAACACTGATGCCGAAGGGCGGTTGATTCTCGCCGACGCTCTCGCACTAGCTGCCGAGGCGAAACCGGATGCGATCATCGACCTTGCCACGCTCACTGGCGCGTGCATGGTCGCGCTCGGCGACAAGATCGCGGGCCTTATGACCAATGACGATTCCTGGGGTGCACAAGTGAGAACGGCCGCGGACACGGTCGGGGAACCTGTTTGGCCATTGCCGCTTCCCAAGGAATACAAGAAGTTCATTGATTCCGATATTGCCGACATCCGCAACACGAGTACCTCCAACTACGGAGGAGCTATCACTGCCGGCCTCTTCTTGGAAGAGTTTGTGGGCGATGTTCCGTGGGTGCACCTAGACATAGCGGGGCCATCGAGGGTGTCTTCGGACGATGGGTATACCCGCCGCGGCGCGAGCGGGTTCGGTGTTCGGACTCTCGCCGAACTTGCTTCCCGGTTTCACGTACCTAGTCGGAAGTAGCATCGCCAGACCAAGCCGCGCGTGGGGTAAGCCCCGCAGTTGCGAAACCCGGGGGGACCATGAAAGTTCGTTGGATTAGCGCGGTGCTTGCCGCGATGGTTGGAACGGCCGTCTATGCGGTTCCGGCAGTTAACGCTGCTCCTCGACCAACTGATGAGTACGAAGAAGTAACAGTCAGCATGTTGGACGACCTCTATCTACCGCAGACTGTCGCCATCAATCCGAACACCGTTGTTGTGTGGACGAACGACGGCAGGACCGAACACAACATCTGGCCGGACGACAAGAAGGAAGGCTGGAAGAGCGGCAAAATCAAACCTGGAAAGTCGTTCGAACGAAAGTTCACAGAGCCAGGCGTCTACGGGTATTACTGCACCTTCCACGGCGCGCCGAAACGCGGCATGTATGGAACCGTGATCGTGAAAAACGCAGACGGCACATTGCCAGTGGCCGCTAAGGAACGCGCGCCCAAACCGCGCGCCGACGGGAAGTCACGGAAGCTGAGGGTCGCACCTGGCATGCGAATTCAGCATGCTGTTGATCGCGCCGCTCCGGGAGACATGGTCCTGATCGAACCCGGCGTATACACCGAATCCGTGACAGTGACAACTGATCGAATCGTGCTGCGCGGTCTCGATCGCAACCGTGTGATTATCGATGGCGGTTATGAACTCGACAACGGCATCAAAGTGCTCGAAGCGGATGGCGTGGCGATCGAAAACATGACGGCGCGCAAGTTTACGAAGAATGGATTTTTCTGGACGGGGTCTACTGGTTATCGCGGGTCTTATCTGACGGCGACGCGAAATGGCGATTACGGGGTTTACGCATTCGATTCCACCGATGGGATCATCGAACATAGTTACGCGGCCGGATCTCCAGACGCGGGGTATTACATCGGCCAGTGCGATCCGTGCAATGCAGTCATCCGCGATGTGTATGCGGAATGGAACGGGTTTGGGTATTCTGGCACGAACGCGAGCGGCAATCTGTATGTCATCGAATCGGTGTGGACCAAGAACCGCGCGGGGATTGTTCCTAACAGCGGTGATAGTGAGTTACTGCCGCCCCAACATGATGCCGTAGTGGCCGGCAACTTGGTTTTCGATAACAACAATGATGGGACATCAGCGATTGATGTTGCGCTGCTCGCTTCCTACAACGGAATATTGATCGCGGGTGGCAATAGCAATTTGGTGATGAAGAACCGCGTGTACAACCACAAGTTCGTCGGCATTGGAGCACTTCCGAACCCGGACGTGAAGACGTTCTGGTTGTCGTCAGACAATGTCATCAGGGACAATGTCGTGAGCGACTCTGATATGGCCGACCTAGGGATTCTCGGTGGAACTGGCAACTGTTTTGCTGGCAATAAGTTTTCAACGTCACAACCGCCTAACATCGAGGTCGTTAGGCCGTGCCCTAACCAAGCGGAACCATCGCTTGAGGAGATATCGGCCGGTCCATTCCTCGAAGACAAGCCGCCCTCTGTGGATTACCGCAAGGCGAAGACTCCAAAGCCACCCAAGTTGCCGGGGATGCGTCGGCCTCTCAGGGCGAGAGTGCGGCCAGCGGTTGGAATTGTGATCGCAATCGATGTTGACGCGATCAAATTGCCCAGCAAGCGTTTTACTGCTGGGTAGCTCGCGCTTGTCGAAGGTGAAGGCTGATGACGGCTAAGGCGTAACCACGACCGTTGTCCCAATCGGTGCCCATTCGAAGAGCGCCTTCGCGCTCACTTGGTCCTGCCGTATGCACCCCGCGCTGAGTGGCTCGCCTAGTTGAGCGTCGCTCTGTATTGGGGCTCCATTGGGACGTAGCGGTATGCCGTGGAAACCGATATCGGTGGTGCGACCCATCGTGAAGCCGACGAACCACGGGAGACGAAGGCTTGGGTCGCGCTTCGAATTTCCCATGTCGAGTTTTCGGACCACGGCGTAGGTACCCGGATCCGGTGTTCCGCGTCGTCCTGAAACTTGATACGACGCCGATGCGTACGTGTCGTCTTCCATGATCCACAACCGTTGGCACGAGTTGCAATAGATGATGCGTCGTCCGGTTCCCGAGTTGGCGGGAACGAAAGCTAGCGCGGCGTTTACCGCGGGTCTCGTGGTAGTAGTAGTAGTCGAACTTGTGGTCGAGGTTGATGAACTACTTGTTGGCTGCGCCAGACTTGACACGTTGTCAGCGGAAGCTTCGTCGCTTGTGCCACCGAGCGATGCCGCCGCAACCGTTGCGAATAAAACGAAGAGAGCGGAACCGAGGGATGCGCCGAGGCGGATCTTGGCAGATCTTTTTATACGGCGTTCTCGTCGTGTACCCATACGACGACTCCTATCGACGCGCCGCCCGCATCCCCCAAGGAAGTCAGAACGATACCGGGATTCAAGAACCAAATCGGGCATACCCGCGTAGGGCACTCATTTGCCTATCCGGCAACGCCGCCTAGCTAGTGGCCTGGCGTGTCGCCAGACTTGAGAACGGCGTGAGGGAGGCAGTGCTGGTCGTATTCGGCAATCACGATCTCACCGACATTGTCGCCACACGATGGGCAGTTAGGGTCCCGGCGTACTTTGAAGGTGCGGAACGATTGTTCAAGCGCGTCGTAGGCAAGGAGCCGTCCGTTGAGCGAGTCTCCGAGGTCGAGTAGCAACTTGATGGTCTCCAACGCCTGGATGGATCCGACTATTCCAGGTAGCACGCCAAGAACGCCCGCCTCGGCGCAACTAGGTGCGAGTTCGGGCGGCGGTGGCTCTGGAAGCAGGCAGCGGTAGCACGGTCCCTTATACGGATCAAAGACAGTCACCTGGCCTTCAAAGCGGAAGATGGACCCGTGTACAACCGGTATGCGCTTGATGAGAGAGCCGTCGTTTAGAAGGTAACGCGTGGGGAAGTTGTCGGTTCCGTCGACAACTACGTCGTAGCCATCGATGATGTCGAGAACATTTTCAGCGGAGAAGCGAACGTCGTAGGTAATGACGTTCACATCTGGATTCAGTTGAGTGAGCGTCTTCTTCGCGCTGTCTACCTTGCGCTCACCGACGCGGTCGATGTTGTGAAGGATTTGGCGTTGCAGGTTTGAAGCATCGACGATGTCCATGTCGACGATTCCAAGAGTTCCTACTCCGGCTGCTGCCAAGTAGAGAGCAGCAGGTGACCCGAGACCGCCGGCGCCAAGAAGAAGCACCTTGGACTCGAGCAACTTCTGTTGTCCAGCCTCGCCGATTTCGGGAAGGAGAATGTGACGTTTGTATCGGTCTCGTTGTTCGGCGTTGAGGGCAGCAGGGGTGATCCATGGCCGACCTTCGTTCTTCCATTGCCCGAATCCTCCTGCCATGGAAGTTACGTTCGTGTAACCCATGGCGAGCAGTGTCTCGACGGCGAACGCGGAACGCACACCGCCGGCGCAATACACGATCAACTCGACGTCGTGATCTGAGATCTTGGACTCGACCTGGCTTTCAAGGTGCCCACGCGGAATGAAGATGGCGTCGGGCACAGTGCCCGCATCGTTTTCGTCTTGCTCGCGCACATCGAGGAACGTCGCCGATCCGAGTCGAGCCTCGGCGGCTTCGGGCGTCACTTCTGAGATATTTGACTTCGTGCGGGCGAGTAGCTCGCGGAAGCTGGCCATTGAGGCTCCTGTACATGTACGCGGGATGTAAATCCTACCTCAAAGGTCAGATATCCCCGGCCGTCAAACCGTTCGCTGCTTGCGTAGACCGCAATGGACTGGCGTTTTTTCTAGATCAACGCGACGAGTTCCGGGAGAAGTTCTCCGAGGGGACGACGCAGCACTGCATCTGCAAACGGATCGAACGGTGTCGGTTCACCATTGGCGATCACAAGACGCGCGGCATGCGACATTGCAATCTCCGGCAGTGCGGCCGCCGGGAAAACGCCTAGCGAGGTGCCTAATGCAACGAACACATCGCACTCCGACGCGGCCCGTTGAGAGCGTTCCAAATCTTCTGCGACGAGGTTCTCTCCGAAGCTGATGGTTGCCGACTTGAGAATGCCCGAACATTGCAAGCACTCTGGGTCTGCTTCTCCGGCCGTGACGCGCTCGAGCGTTTCTGTCATGGGGCCGCGCCAACCGCATTGCAAACATTTGACTCCGTGCACTGTGCCGTGGATCTCTATTAGGGAGTCCCTTGACGAGCCAGCCGCTAGGTGAAGACCGTCGACGTTTTGCGTTACGAGTGTGTGCACATTGGTCTTGTGTTCAAGTTCCACGACGGCAAGGTGCCCTGCGTTGGGTTGCGCTTGCCAAATTTCACTCTTCAGCCGGTTCTGCCACGCCATCTTGCGAATCTCGGGATCGGCGATGTAAAATGAGAGGTTGGCGGTTTTTTCGGCCTCAGGATTCTTGGTCCAAACGCCATTTGGACCGCGGAAGTCAGGGATACCCGATTCCGTTGAGATGCCTGCGCCAGTGAGGACCACAATCGCTTGCGCGTCGCGAAGCCAGGTAGCGATCGTGTCGAGACTCGGGCCCTCGGTCATGAGCCCGAGAGTAATTGGCTTGCAAGGCCAGAGGGACGGACAACGATGACGCGCCGGACGGCGGGGGAGGGCCCGACGCGCCATCGAAGTCCGGATCTAAGCGGCAGGGTTGGTATTCGCCGCTGGGGTTAAGGCTTCTGCAAGTGCTGCTTCCAACGCCGCGCGGTGACGCTCGTAGGCCCATTGAGCACTCTCGCGACAGATGGCGGGGTGGAAACCCATGTCATGAAGTGCGCGTTCGGCGAGATCGGCATCGTCGCCCTGTTCGAGCAGTGTGAATGCGATGCGACGGGCACGACGCCTTGCGATTGCGAGAGGTTTTTCCGCGAGTTGAGCCTCGGCCCAGAGGCGGTGCTCAGACTGGAGCGCGTCTGGAAGTCGTCTGATGTGGCGCAGGTTCACCGGCGGAATGCTGCGCCGCACCGCGTATTTGCCAGGGGCCGTTGAGCATGCAAGATCGAATTGCGTGAGGCGTTCGAAACTGCGCAAGAGAGGTGACGAAGCGCCTTCGCGGTTGCCTAATCCGAGAGCTTGGGATAGTTCGCCGACAGCAACGCTCATCCCCTCCGGATGGCTACTGAGACCAGCCGCAAGGCGTCGGATCAATAGGAGACTCGTTGGTCCGAGAGTGGGAAGCCAGAAACGTTCAACGTATTCAGAGCGCGGGTCATGTCCGAGCGTGTCGATGATTGGGTCAGGCCAAGGATGGATAACGAGTGCAGACATGGGATCTCCTGAGTTGGTGGGTGTATTGGCTAAAGCGGGGGGAGTTCGAGTTGCATTCCGACAAGAATGAGATTGGGGTCGTTACCAATCGTCGATTGGTTTATGGCATAGATGTTTCGCCAAGCTGCGTCGACCTGCGCAGGAGACGCGTTTGCTCCGAGGCGCGCTGCAGCTATCGACCAAAGGCAGTCGCCACGCCGAACCACGTGCTGCTCGCGAATTGGAAATGCCTCTTGCGCGTTCGACGCGAGGGACG
>SHUZ01000029.1 GCA_009694415.1 Acidimicrobiia bacterium | reverse complement strand
ACAGTGGCGGAATAGCCGACCGATTCCACACCAAGGTTCGCTGCTAATTCTTCGACAGTTGTGTAGCCCGGTGGCGGCATAATCCCGTCGATGTCATGTACCGATAAACCCGCCTCAGCGATGGCTGCCTTGGACGCTTCGAGCATCAATTCGACCGGCAACTTGTCAGAACCGCGTACATAGTCCGTCTCGGCTACACCGACGATGGCTGCTGCTCCAGACAGGCTTGTCAAAACAGACTTCGATCGTGAGGGGGACGGATCAAAAAATCTTCGCTAGTACCCACATTTGGCAACGTATCGCGCCAGACTGAGCCAATGGCGATTCTCTTAGGCATAGACATTGGCGGCACCGGCATTAAGGGGGCACCAGTCGACACGGACCGCGGCGCCCTAACGGCAGACCGGTTTCGCATCCCAACTCCAGATGGCGCATTGCCGGAGGACGTCGCGCGTGTTGTCGGCGAGATTGCCAAGCACTTCGACGTGAGCGGAACAATCGGCGCGACTTTCCCTGCCGTGATTCGCCGTGGAGTGCCGCTCACCGCTGCGAACGTCGACGCCGGATGGATTGGGACAGACGCTCAGGCTTTGTTCGCCGCTGAAGTGGGAAGACCCACCATCGTGATCAACGATGCAGACGCGGCTGGCATCGCCGAGATGGAACACGGGGCGGGCAAAGATCGCTCAGGGACTGTCGTCATGCTCACCCTCGGCACCGGAATCGGAAGCGCCGTATTCACCGGCGGCGTACTCGTCGCGAATACCGAGTTTGGGCACCTGGATATTCGCGGCAAGGCGGCCGAGGAACGCGCTTCGGACAAGGCGCGCGAAGGGGAGGACCTGAGCTGGGAGAAGTGGGCGCACCGCCTCAATGAAGTCATTGCCGAGATCGAGTCATTGCTGTGGCCGGATCTGGTCATCATCGGAGGCGGCGTCAGTAAAAAACATGAGAAGTTCTTGCCTTTGTTGGAGACCAAGACCGAGGTCGTGCCCGCTCAACTGCTGAACGAGGCCGGGATTGTAGGCGCCGCCATCGCAGCGTCACGCGTTTGACCCTGACGTCTTTCTGCAGGTGGCCAAGGTCCTGAAGGCGCGCCTAACCTTGGCGTCGTAGTCCAACCGAAGGAGAGACAGTGTCGGATCCAATCGTCGTAACTACGCATGGCCAGGTGCGTGGAACGACCCTCGAAGGTACTCACAGTTTCCGCGGCATCCCTTTCGCCGCGCCGCCGGTCGGTTCATTGCGTTCGCGACCGCCTGTACCCGCCGAACCATGGTCGGACGTACGCGACGCAACAAAAGCAGGGCCTGTCGCTCCTCAACCGGAATCGCCCCTAGAGAAGTTGCTCGGTGCTCCGGCACCACACTGGGACGAGGCCAGTTGCCTAACCCTCAACGTCTGGACGCCGGGACTCGGAGATAAGAAACGGCCAGTGATGGTCTGGATCCACGGAGGTGCTTTCGTAAACGGTTCCGGGTCGAGTCCTATTTACGACGGCACGCGGTTTTCTGAACACGGCGATGTCGTTGTCGTCACAATCAACTACAGACTCGGCGTATTCGGCTTCCTCCACCTAGAAGACATTTTCGGCGACGAGTACGCGGGTTCGGGACTCGCCGGCATTCTCGACCAGGTCGCTGCGCTCGAGTGGGTACGCGACAACATTGCCGCGTTCGGGGGAGATCCCGATTGCGTCACGATTTTCGGTGAGTCGGCTGGCGCGATGAGTATTGGAACGTTGCTCGGGCTCCCCTCTGCAGAGGGCCTTTACCACCGCGCGATTCTGCAATCGGGTGCAGCCGCGTTCGCGCACTCACGTGACGCTGCAACGACCGTCGCTCGCAAGGTTCTTGCGGAGGCAGGCATTACAACAATGGAAGAGTTCGACGCAGTTCCTGCTGAAGCGTTGCTCGATGCTCAAATCGCTGTGGTCGCACAAGGTGACCGCACGGAGCTCCCCTTCATGCCCGTTGTGGACGGCCAGTACCTACCCAATATGCCGCAGCAGAGCATTGCGGCCGGTGTAACTGGCGATGTAACGACGCTTATCGGTACTACCCATGACGAGATGACGTTGTTCCTTCTTATGGATTTGGGAGCCGCAGACCCCGATGGCGAAGCAGTCGCGATGCAAATGGAAAATGTCTTTGGCGAAGGCAGCGAAGAAGCCCTGAAGCGTTACCAGAAGAACAGACCAGACGCTTCCTACAAGGATGTCTTGGTCGCAGTATCTACCGACAGAGTGTTCCGCATCCCTGCGATTCGACTCGCCGAAGAGCAGATCGGCGCGGGGCGAGACTCATTCATGTATCTATTCACTTGGGCATCTCCAGTGTTCGACGGTCTGCTGAAGAGTTGCCATGCACTTGAGTTGCCATTCATGTGGGACGCACTTGACCAGCCGGGGCTATCGATGTTGACGGGCGACGGCGAAGAGCGCCAAGCGATCGCCGATGACATGCACGCTGCGTGGATAGCGTTCGCCCGGACAGGAAACCCCGGCTGGGACGCATACGACCTGGATCGACGGGCCACTAGACGATTCGATGTTGAACCGGGGATCATGGAAGACCCAATGGGCGACGAACGCGAACTCTGGAAAACAATCGCCTAACACGCCCACCTAACACGCCCACCTAACCGAAGGGCGATCTCGGCACGTTTCGGGCCCTATAAGGGCCTCGAACGTGCCGAGATCGCCCTGGTTATTGGATTACGGATCCGCCGTCTACCGCGAGGGCGTGTCCCACCACGAAACTCGCCTCGTCGGAACACAACCAAACGATCGATTTCGCAATTTCGTCAGGCTCGCCGAGTCTCCCGAGCGGCACCGCCGCGCGCATCATCTTCTCGACCTTCTCATCTTCGCCCATGAACGCTTCAAGCATCGGCGTACGCGTGCTGCCAGGGCAAACGCAGTTGACACGAATCCCCTTGCGCGCGTATTCAAGCCCAGCCGCACGCGTTAGCCCAACGACTCCATGTTTGCTGGCAACATAGGCAGGTAGTCCAGCGAAGCCGACCAACCCCGCGCCCGAGGCCACATTCACTATCGCTCCCCCGCCACCTGCAAGCATCGCCGGGATTTCGGCACGCAAGCAGTAGAAAACTGAATCGAGATTGAGCGCCATCGTTGCCCGCCAAGCCTCGATCGGATAGTCCGCAGTCATCGCCCCCGGTCCAGTAATCCCAGCATTGTTCACCGCGATGTCGAGCGCGCCGAACTCTTCCAGTGCCGCGCGAACCATCTCGTCCACCTGGTCGACATCGGTTACATCGGTAACGCGCGCAACAGCTATTCCACCGGCCTCACGTACGAGTTGTGCCGATACATCGCCTGCGTCGCCGTCTATATCTGCCACGAGTACCCGAACGCCGCGAGACGCAAGTTCGAGAACCGTTGCGCGACCAACGCCCGATCCGCCGCCAGTCACCAGCGCCGCGAGACCAGCCAGATCCGCCATCAGCCGAAGTACTCCCCGCCGTTAACGTCCAGGGATTGGCCCGTAATCATCCGCGACATCCCCGAAGCAAAAAACACAACCGCCTCGGCAATGTCTTCTTGCGGCGGGATCTCTCCGAGCGGGATGTTTTCGGTGATTTCTGCGATTGCGGCTTCACGTGTTATCGAACGCGACTGCACCTGCCAGTCGACATACATTTGAACGTTCGGTCCCCAGATCCAACCCGGCACGACCGCGTTCACCCGAATCTTTGACTCGGCCAATTCCACGGCAAGCGATTTGGTTGCCGTGAGCAACGCACCCTTAGATGCCGCGTATCCGCCTTCGTTCGGCCGGATCTTGCGCGCACTCATGGAGGCCACCATCACGATTGATCCTCCGCCTCCTTCCGCGAGAGCAGGGACGCACGCTTGCGTCATGCGAAGTGATCCCCAAAGGTTCACGTCGAAGACCTTCTGCCACTGTTCAATGTCTACGGTTGCGAATGGCTCAAAACTTCCGGAACGGAAAGCGCTATTGACCAATACGTCAATCGCTCCGAACTCCGAAACCGCCGCCGCAGCTACCCGCTCACAATCTTCGCTGCTGGCGACGTTGCCGGGAACCGCCAAGGCCCGCCCTCCCGACGCGCAAATTTCGGCAGCGAGTTCTGCGATGCGCGACTCCGTGCGAGCAACAAGGGCCACAGCTGCGCCCTCGCGCGCGAGCGCCAACGCACTAGCCCTTCCAAGACCTGGACCAACGCCTGTAACAACAGCGACTAGCCCCTCCAACAATCCCCGTGAACCTGTCATCCGATTATCTTCGCCTATCTGAGATCTACACCGTCGAAAGTCTTCTCTTCATCTTGACTCGATGATCGCGACCGGGACCTGCGTGATAGGGCTTGTGCTACCTCCGCAGATCCGTAAAGAATGCACGCGCTCATTAATGCTGGCCCACTAGCCAGTAAAAAGATGAACCAGTTAAACGAACCGCCACCAGCCTCCGGCGACACTAGGTAGTTGATCAGTTTCGCACCGGCAACGGTTGTTTCGGTGCTCGCACCAAGGCGCGTTCCGAGGGCGGCTCCGAGCATGATGCCAAAGAGGAGAATGATGAGCGCAGCCGCACGGAGTCGACTAACTCTCGATGCCATGATCTTGCCCATGCTCCCTCACCCATCTTCAATCTACGAGCGCCTATGTTGGCACTTCCAGGACTCAGGTTCCCAGATTCAACCGACATCGGCAATTTAAGGGGCAGCAATGATCAAGCGAATCGCCTTTATGCAGCGTCACCCATCCCTCTCCCGAGATGCGTTTCACGCTCGATGGGGAGACGAATACGCCAAGCTCTTTGTTGCAAATCCCGCTCTCGCCGATCAGTTATTGCGTTACGAGCAACATCAAAGAACGCCTCGCGACTACGAGCGCTCCGAGTGCCTTTACGACGGAGTCGAAATCCAATGGTGGAAATCAATCGACGCTCTCTCTGAATCCGCCACTGACCCATTGCAAACGCCAATCAGGGAGGCTGCAACTTCGCTTTTCGTGACAGACAACACGCTCGAAGTGTTCACCGAACCGGCACGTGAGGTCATCGAAGGGCCCGCCCGTTTACCTGATACCGCCACGAAACTTATCTGCGGCGTCCGGCGCAAAGCCCACATGAACATCGATGACTTTCACCGTTATTGGTGGGAAGTGCATGGACCCATCAACCGCGATACACCCGCTGTGGCGAAATACCTGCTGCGTTACGAACAGAACCACCGTCTCACTGAAGATTACGAACGCACCCAATGTGATCTCGACGGCGTAACTGTCGAGTGGTTCGCCAGCGCGCATGACTTCTTTGGGATGGCTGTCGATCCTGAAAGCCGTGACACAATCCGCGCAGACGAAGACAACTTCCTAGACACGGAACATCTCGTCTGGCTGCTTGCCAAAGAAGAGCGTCTTGTTCTAGATCGCTTCTAGACCGCTGGTAACTGGTCCGAACGCGATGTCAAAGGCACAGTTCGGCCATCGTCCGCAACGTTGCTGCGTCCCCATAGAGGAGAATC
Source organism: Acidimicrobiia bacterium (assembly GCA_009694415.1). Lineage (GTDB taxonomy): Bacteria > Actinomycetota > Acidimicrobiia > IMCC26256 > JAENVU01 > SHUZ01. The sequence continues at coordinate 15,687 of SHUZ01000029.1, read as the reverse complement.
TGCGTCACGCACGATTCGCGCCACATCTCGAGGTCATCGCGAATCTTTTCCTTCGGCCCAATCAAGGCCGTCTCTTCAATCAACGACATCGGAACCTTGGCCGCTGCTTCTTCCTTCTTTCCCGCTAGGTAGAGATCCTGGATCTCACGCGTTTCGGCTTCGTAGCCCATACGCGCGAACACGTTTGCGTGAAAGTTCACTTCGCGCGCCCCCATACCGCCGATATATAGCGCTAATACCGGGCGCAGGAATGAAGCCGCTTCCTCTACATCGTCGTGAACAATGACAGGCACCGTGGCCGCGATTTCAAAATCTTCAAAGCTTCGTCGAGCACCGGGACGCGCGAAACCTTTCGATAGCGCTTCACGATAGAAGCCATCGACTTTGGGTGAGTAATAGATCGCCAGCCAGCCATCGGCAATCTCTCCGGTAAGAGCGACATTTTTGGGACCTTCAGCGGCAAGGTAGATCGGCAGGTCTTCACGCAATGGATGGGTGATCGACTTGACCGACTTGCCTAGTCCAGTCCCGCCTTCAAATGGAAGTTGATAGTGATCACCCGAGAAAGCCACTGGCTCATCCCTGGCGAGGATCTTGCGAATGATCGCTACGTACTCGCGCGTTCGTGCGAGCGGCTGGGTATATGACTGTCCGTACCATCCTTCAACCACTTGGGGACCCGAAGCCCCGAGACCGAGAACGAACCGCCCGTCCGTCAGGTGGTCCATCGTTATCGCCGCCATGGCCGTTGCAGCTGGAGTACGCGCAGAGAGTTGAACAATGGATGTGCCGAGTTGAATGCGACTGGTACGCGAGCCCCACCATGCCAATGGGGTCAGTGCATCGGATCCATACGCCTCGGCCGTCCAAGCCGATGTGTACCCGAGATTTTCCGCCTCCACCAACAGTTCCGGCATATTTCCTGGCGGCTGTGCCCCCCAATAGCCGATCATGAAACCGAGTTTTAGTGAAGAGACCATTTGCGAATCCTACCGACCCTACCCACGGCTCTTGTAAAGCGACATCAAACGAGATCGACCGTGCCAGATGCTCGTACCATCCCGGCAACTTCGAACCAAATCGCAACGCCCGCAGGCCTATCAACAACAACCAAGTCGGGGAATTCGCCAGGAAGTATGCCGCCGCGAAACTCGAGTTCAGCAGCAACAATCCGTTCGCTACCCACGCGCGAAGCGAGCACTCCCTCGACTGCCGACCAGTACGAACAGTTGTTTACATGCCCATACACATCGAAGTCGGTGCTACGTAATGGCCAAACAACCCTTGGATCGCCGGGAGGTGGCGCGTCGTGGGTAAGACGCGCAGTCACCTTGCGGCCAGCAGCACTCTCCCCAAAGACGGCCATGTATTCAGGTGGTAGCAGCGCAGGGGCGCCAGTTTCAAGGTTTACGTAAACCCAGATCGACGCTGTTTGCACAAATGCAGTGCCGACGTTGCGGGATATCGATGTGGACCGTTCCAACCACCGCTTCCCCGTTCCCGAACACCAGGTCTCAAGCTCGATCTGTTCATAGATGGCGGGTAACCGATTGATTCGGTGCGACGTGCGTCTCAGTACCCATCCGTAACCGGCGGGGAAATTCGCGCGCGAGATGTCGTCCAAAGCGATGTCTTGCAAAAATGACGCGAGCGCATCGAGGCGGAGCCGTCCGCGATCGTTTGCATCTCCAAGATTGACGCGGCGTGCACCCGAAAATCGGCGAGGAGCCACCGAACTAAGCCACAGGTCGCGTGCGGCGCGCCTGACTACTCCCAATAAACGTGCTTATGTCGACCATGAACGCGAAGATCACTACTAACCATCCGAACCCAGACACTCCAGAGTTGGGCTGATAAACGACAGCCCAACCGAGAGTCGTCCACGGTAGAAGCAAGAAACCGATTAAGCCCACCCATAATGAGTCGAACGCGATCGCTAGGCGATCAGTGAACAGCCAAACAGCAAATAGCGCTAGTCGCGGAGAGATAACCGCGAGGGCTGCGGCAATGCATCCGCAAGGCATCGGGACATACTAGACCTGCCACTGCGCAGAACGAGTCCGTCCATCCCCTCTCACAACAGTACTAACCGAGCGCATCGACAAGTCTGTCGAGTTCTGTCGGATCAGACGAAGTGGGGACCAAGATCAACTCGTCCGCACCCGCTTCTGCGATGCCGTCTATCGCGTCGCGTAGGGCTCCCGGATCGGAAAGTTGGCACAACTCCGCCATCGCATCGGCAGCCGCTGGCCCGAAGGTAGATAAATAATCGCGGGCATACGATCGCAACCGATCTTCAGAGCCATCACCAAGCGCGAACCAAGTCGAAGTGGACAACCACGGCCGCTCTGATCTCCCGGCTGCCCGCCAAGCATCCTCGACGCCTCGAAATGTCGACGCGACGGAACGCGGGTCGGGAGCAAGGTCGAAACCTGCGATCCCATCAGCCCAAACTGCGCTACGCGCCAACGACTGAGGGCCCATCGCGGCCGTCAAAATCGGTGGGCCACCTGTCTGGACTGGCTCAGGTCCAATCGCAGGCAATCCATCGATGACGTCTTCACCGCTCCAGATTCGACGCATCACCATTACCTGTTCATCGAGCTTTCCGAAGCGCCCTTCGTACTCGGCACCAACCGCCGCGTAGTCCTGTTCGCGGCCACCTACACCGACGCCTAGCGTTAAACGGCCGCCAGAAAGTACATCAATAGTGGCGACTTGCTTCGCCAAACGAACTTCGTCATACGTCGGCAGCACTACGACGGTCGAGACCAGCCGAACGCGTTCAGTCGCGGCTGCAGCGAAGGCCAACGAAGTGATTAGTTCGTGACTCCAATACGCGAAACGATCGCCTAAGGCGACTGATGAGAAGGGTCCGTCTTCGATTCGACGGCACCACGCCAACGTGGTCGCTCGGTCTACGCCATGAACAAACGATGGAAGGGTGAGGCCAATCTTCATGTCATGCGTTCTTCGGAACGTCCTTAAAAGGAGCCCCCTTGTTGGGGTCGGGCTCCTTCGGCAGGCCCAGCGCGCGCTCTCCGATGATGTTGCGCTGCACCTGATCCGTGCCGCCATAAATGGACGGTCCTGGCGAGAACAAGATCCCCTCTTGGACTAGTCCACCGGTTTTGGCATCCTTACCCATGAGCCCTACGTCTGGCCCAAGAATCAACGTTGCGACTTCACGATGTAGGCGCAGCATGTCGCTCATCATCAACTTGGCAATGTTCGGAGCGCCCGCGCTAGCGCCTCCACCCCGCATACGCAACGATGAGTACTTGCCGATCGTTTGAAGAATCCACAACTTCGCGATGCCTTGTCGCACCACCGGATCGTTCGAAGTGCCGTTGGACTGAGCGATCTTGATGAGCGAATTAGCCATCCCACCACCACCCCCACCGGTACCGCCCGTGCGGACCCGACCGACCGTGTCGCCCACGCGCAAGCCGAGGTGATCCGCCAACGGTCCAGGGAAAGCCGAGCCGCCGCCGCCGCTTCCGCCGCTACCAAGTCCTGCGCGTTCTGCAGCAAGTGTTGTATTCGCGACAGCCCAACCATTGTTCAGCCCGCCAATCATGTTCCAGTCAGGAACGCGCGCACCGTCGATAAATACCTCGTTAAACATCGCCCTTCCGGTCATTTCACGAAGTGGACGTATCTCGACTCCAACCTGATCCATATCGAAGGCGAAGTAACTAATGCCAGCGTGCTTTGAAGCATCGGGATCGGTACGGGCGATCAACATTCCCATGTTGCAAAGTTGGGCGGTAGAAGTCCAAACCTTTTGCCCCGTGATAACCCACTCATCACCATCGCGTTCCGCCTTGCATTGGAGCCCAGCAAGGTCTGATCCTGCGCCTGGTTCACTGAAGAGCTGGCACCACGCATCAACTCCACCAAGAATCCGCGGTAACCACAGATCTTTTTGTTCGCGCGTTGCATGGGCGACAATTGTTGGTGCCGCTAACAAATACCCCAACCCGGCTGGAGGGCCGACAGCGCCTGACGCCGCTAGCTCTTCGTTCACAACATTTGCGAGACCGCGGTTGTAACCCTTGCCGTAATCATCTTCGGGAAACGTCGGCGCGCCATACCCCGAGCGCGCCAGCAACTCCCACCACTCACCGACCGTGATCTCTGGATCCCACGTCGCACTCAACCACGCGCGTACCTCATCACGGACACTGTTGGTAGTAATCGTTGTCACTTTGCTTCCCTTGTTGAGTGCGTACTCAGTTGAGCAACGTCAAAATGTTTTCGGATGGTCGAGCGATCACTCCGCGGGCACCACGCAGCACTACTGGGCGTTCCATGAGCGCTGGGTGCTCGATAAGAAGTGCGATCACTGCATCCTCCGTCAGGTAATCATCGGGGTCGAGGCCGAGTTCTTTGAATCGCTTGTCCTTGCGTACTAATTCGCCCGGCGAGTTGGGGATTGCTCGGAGTATCTGGATGAACGTGGCGCGGTCAATTGGGTCCTTCAGATACTCAATGAGGTCGAACTCGACCTCGCGTTCGCGCAATATTTCTAGCGCTCCGCGAGACTTACCTCAACCGGGGTTGTGAAATACGACGATCTCGGCCATAACGAAGATTACCCAGGCTTTCAGATGTTGTTCCGCTTGGGCCACCGATGTTCATCCCAATTGGGACCAGGAACCGCGGTCGCTTGTGCCAGCAAACCTAGATAGGTGGCACGGGTCACAGCAATCGCGCCAAGAGATGCCAAATGTGGCGTTACCCACTGCACATCAAGCAGAAGCGCTCCAGCGTCACGCAACAATCCGACGAGCGCGACCAACGCCGCCTTGGACGCGTCCCGTTCCGAGTAAAACATCGACTCCCCCGCGAAAAACCCGCCGATCCCAACTCCATAACAGCCACCAACGCGCTTATCCCCGAGGAACACTTCAATCGAATGCGCCCACCCGAGTTGGTGAAGTTCGGAGTATGCGTTCACAAACGATTTATCGATCCATCCACCCGCGCGGCTCACATCGCCACATGCGCGCATGGTGGCCTCGAAATCAACATCGACCCGCACTTCGAACCGCCGACACGATTTTGTCAACGAGCGAGTGACCCGAAGACCGTCTAGCGGGATCACTCCTCGTTCTTCTGGAGACCACCAACCGATTGGACCTTTCTTACCGACGCGCATCGGAAAGATGCCGGACCGATAAGCGCCCAGCAAGGTGCCTGGCTCTAGGTCGCCGCCAACCCCAACGACATCTTCCTGAGCTGGCGCATCTGCAGCCGGCAGCTGGAACCGCGAAGGTAGTGGTTCAATCGGCATCGCAACATCCTCGTCGCTTCCTAGCCAATACGCAGCGTCGAACGGCTGTCACCAACGCGTCAGCGCGCGGTCATCTGCACTGCATCGGGCGTGAGCGGCGAAGGAAGGTCTGTTTCTCCCGTCAACCACCGGTCGACTGAGGCAGCACAAGATCTGCCTTCTGCGATTGCCCACACAATGAGACTTTGTCCACGTCCCATATCGCCACAAACGAATACGCCATCAACGTTCGTGGCCCAATCCGAGTCACGCGCAACGTTTCCGCGTTGGTCCAGATCGACGCCAAGTTGCTCGACCAAACCATTCTTCTCCGGACCTACGAACCCCATCGCGAGCAACACAAGTTCGCAGGGAAGTTCGAAGTCGCTGCCTTCAACTTTGTCGAAGGTCATGCGGCCATCTACGAAGCCTTGCTCAACTTCATGCGCGCGCAGTGCGCGAAGATTCCCCGAGTCATCAGCAAGGAAACATTCGGTGTTGACAGCGAAGACGCGCTCCCCTCCTTCTTCGTGAGCAGACGAAGTGCGAAAAATCATCGGCCAGGTCGGCCATGGGTTCGATTCGGGCCTATCTGCAGGTGGTCGCGCCATGATTTCGAATTGATGTACCGACGCGGCACCGTGCCGATGCGCCGTACCAAGGCAGTCTGCACCGGTGTCGCCGCCGCCGATGATTACAACCCTCTTCCCCTCTGCCGAGAAGGGGTGGCCGGCTAGGTCACCTTCTTGCACTCTGTTGGCAGGAGGCAAGAACTCCATCGCTTGGTAAACGCCAACGCACTCACGCCCAGGAATCGGGAGATCGCGCCAAGCAGTCGCTCCACCGGCAAGCACAATCGCGTCATAGTCGCGCTTGAGATCTTCGATCGGAATATTGCCCCCAACGTTTGCATTCACCTCGAAGCGCGTGCCTTCAGCTTCCATCTGTGCGAGGCGGCGATCTAAGACCTGCTTCTCCATCTTGAACTCTGGGATTCCATACCGAAGGAGCCCACCTATGCGATCTGCTCGTTCATAGACCGTGACTTGATGGCCACCGCGCGTTAGTTGTTGCGCAGCCGCAAGGCCTGCCGGACCGGAACCAACCACTGCAATCTTCCGATCGGTAAGCACCTCTGGCACCTGGGGCGTAATCCAACCTTCCGCCCAAGCGCGGTCGACGATAGAAACTTCGACCTGCTTAATCGTCACCGCTGGTTCATTTATTCCAAGCACGCACGCGGTTTCGCACGGGGCTGGGCAAAGTCTTCCGGTGAACTCAGGAAAATTATTAGTCGCGTGCAACCTCTCACTCGCCTCTCGTGCCTCACCGCGATACGTGAGGTCATTCCATTCCGGAATCAAGTTCCCCAACGGACAGCCCGTATGGCAGAACGGGATTCCACAATCCATGCAACGTGAAGCCTGAGTGCGCAACGCCTCTTCAGGGAATGGCTCATATACCTCACGCCAGTCGCGTAGGCGTATCGGTACCAGACGCCGCGAAGGAAGTTCTCGGTCGTACTTCATGAAACCCGTGGGCTCACCCATGGGACGCCGCCATGACCGCTTCATCTACTGGGATGCCGCGCTCTTCGGCAACCTGCACCGCTTCGAGCACGCGTTTGTAGTCCTTGGGCATCACCTTCGCGAATCGTTCCAATTCATCACGCCAATCAGCCAACAAGCGTTGTCCAACCGCTGAATCGGTTTCCTCTACATGGCGGCGCACTACTGCACGCAACCACTCACCGTCCTCCTCATCGAGGGGATCCAGATCGACCATCTCGCGATTGAGGCGCGTGTAGAAGTCGCCATCGGGGTCGTACACGTAGGCGATTCCACCACTCATCCCAGCACCGAAATTTCGTCCTGTCGGACCGAGCACGACGACGCGGCCGCCGGTCATGTACTCACAGCCGTGATCCCCAACGCCTTCGACAACCGCGACGGCACCTGAGTTGCGAACACAGAATCGTTCGCCGACCAGTCCTCTCACGAATGCTTCCCCTCCCGTAGCACCGTAAAGAATCACATTGCCGGCAACTATTTGTTCCTCTGCGACGAACGGGGACCTGGGGTCGGGACGCAACACAAGGCGGCCTCCGGACAGTCCCTTCCCGAAGTAGTCGTTCGCGTCGCCAACTAAGCGAAGCGTGATCCCACGGGGTACGAACGCACCGAAACTCTGCCCAGCTGATCCGGTCAATGCAATCTGAATCGTGTCGTCCGGCAAGCCGTCTGGGTACCGCTTCGTGAGTTCGCTGCCGAGCATCGTCCCAACGGTCCTATTGACATTGCGTATTGGCAAGTCAATCGTGACGGGTTTCCCATCAGTAAGAGCGTCGTGAGCAAGCTCGATCAGCGTGTTATCTAGCGCACGCTCAAGTCCATGATCCTGGGACTTCGTGCAATACATGTCTTGCGTGCTTCGGTCGAAGTCAGGCACATACAAGATCGGGCTCAGGTCGAGTCCAGATGCCTTCCAGTGATCGACCGCCACTCGCGTGTCAAGCATTTCGGCGTGGCCGATTGCCTCAGCCACGGTACGAAAACCGAGAGCAGCCAAGTACTCGCGAACTTCTTCTGCGATGAACTCAAAGAAATGCACGACAAACTCTGGCTTGCCAGCAAACTTGGCGCGCAACTCGGGATTTTGTGTCGCGATGCCAACTGGACATGTGTCCAAGTGACAGACACGCATCATGATGCAACCGCTAACAACCAACGGTGCTGATGCGAACCCAAATTCTTCTGCACCGAGCAACGCGGCGACAATTACATCGCGACCCGTTTTGAGTTGACCGTCTGTTTGGACAACAATGCGGTCGCGGAGACCGTTCAACAAGAGTGTCTGTTGCGTTTCAGCGAGCCCAAGTTCCCATGGCGCTCCAGCGTGTTTGATCGAGCTCAGCGGCGATGCGCCGGTGCCGCCGTCATGGCCAGAGATAAGCACTACGTCTGCATGCGCCTTGCTTACGCCAGCAGCAACCGTTCCGACTCCTACCTCTGCGACGAGCTTCACGTGGACGCGCGCCGCTGGGTTCGCGTTCTTGAGATCGTGTATCAACTGCGCAAGATCTTCGATCGAATAGATGTCGTGGTGTGGCGGCGGACTGATCAGCCCAACACCCGGTGTTGAGTGCCGGGTCTTTGCGATCCACGGATACACCTTGTGACCACCCAGCTGTCCACCCTCACCAGGCTTCGCCCCCTGAGCTATCTTGATTTGCAGGTCATCGGCATTCACGAGGTATTCGCTGGTAACTCCAAAACGGCCACTGGCGACTTGCTTCACTGCTGAACGTCGTAGGTCGCCGTTTTCATCCGCGGTAAAGCGTTCGCGGTCCTCGCCGCCCTCTCCGGTATTCGACTTGGCGCCAATTCGGTTCATTGCAATGGCGAGCGTCTCGTGCGCCTCTGCAGATATTGATCCGTAACTCATGGCGCCCGTACTAAAGCGCTTCACGATCGCAGCGACAGGCTCTACCTCGTCAATCGGGACCGGCTCTCTACCTGCGGGGTTTAGTTCGAATAACCCCCGAAGTGTCGCGAGCCTTCTCGACTGGTCGTCAACGAGACGGGAGTACTCCTTGAAGACTTCATAACGGCCGGTGCGAGTTGCGTGTTGGAGTTTGAAGACCGTGTCGGGGTTGAACAGGTGGTACTCGCCTTCGCGGCGCCACTGATACTCGCCGCCAATTTCAAGTTCGCGATGTGCGAGTTCCGTCGGCCGGTCTGGGAATGCCCTGTTGTGGCGCATCGCACATTCCTGAGCAATCACGTCGAGTCCGATTCCACCTAGGCGGCTCGATGTGCCGGTGAAGTACTCCTCAACGAGTTCCTTGCTCAATCCAATAGCTTCGAACACCTGGGCACCCGTATACGACGCGACGGTAGAGATGCCCATCTTGGACATGATCTTGAGCACACCTTTACCCGCGGCCTTGATGTAATTCTTCGACGCTTGGCGGGGCGTTTGGGCAAGTGTTCCTTCACGCACAAGGTCGCGCAACGCATCGAATACGAGGTAAGGGTTCACGGCCACCGCGCCATAACCGAGCAACAGCGCGATGTGGTGTACCTCCCGCGCCTCGCCCGTTTCGATAACGAGACCTATGCGGGTACGAGTCTTCTCGCGAATCAAATGATGATGAACGGCAGAGGTGATCAGAAGACTGGGGATCGGAGCATGTTCGATAGTCGCGTAACGGTCCGAGAGGATGACTAGGTTCGCGCCGCCCGCGATCGCGTCGCTTACCTGGCGACGAATTCGCTCGATGGCGAGCCTCAAACCATCTCCGCCACCAAGCACTGGGTAGAGCGCCTCGACAGTCACGGCTTTGTAGCCGGCGACACCATCGCCTTCATCGATGTAACGCAACTTGGCAAGTTCTTCGTTGTCGAGCACGGGGCGCGGCAGCACGATCTGACGACATGACTCTGGGCCGGAACTAAGTAGGTTCGATTCAGGACCGAGCGTTGCGCCGAGGCTCGTTACCAACTCTTCACGCATCGCGTCGAGAGGAGGGTTGGTTACCTGTGCGAAGAGTTGCTGGAAGTAGTCAAACAAGAGGCGCGATCGATCCGACAGAACGGCCACTGGCGTGTCTGTACCCATAGAACCAATGGCCTCGATTCCCGCTCTCGCCATTGGCGCTATGAGAAGGCGCAACTCTTCGGCGGTCCAACCGAACAAGCGCCCCTCCAGTACTAGCGACGAGTGAACCGGTGCGAGAACTTGGCGAGGAGGAAGATCGTCGAGATGCACGAGACCTTGGTCGAGCCATGTTTCATATGGATGCTCTGTAGCCAACTGATGTTTGATTTCTTCGTCTTCGACAATGCGTCCCTGCGATGTATCAACAAGGAACATCTTCCCCGGCTCCAAGCGACCTTTGCGAACAACTTTCGCGGGATCGAGGTCAAGCACACCAACCTCGCTAGCCATTACGACGAGGCCGTCATCGGTAACCCAGAATCGCGAAGGGCGTAAGCCATTGCGGTCCAGAACGGCACCGATGACAGTGCCATCCGTGAATGCGATGGACGCTGGGCCATCCCAAGGTTCCATGACTGATGCATTGAAGCGATAGAAGGCCTTCTTTTCGGCGCTCATTGAGTCGTGGTTCTCCCACGCTTCAGGGATCATCATGAGCACGGCGTGGGGCAAGGTTCTTCCACCTAGGTGCAACAACTCGAGTGCTTCGTCGAAGCTTGCAGTGTCTGATGCGCCAGGCGTGCAAATCGGGAAGAGGCGCTCCATGTCACCGGGGATCAAATCGCTGTCTAGCAATGCTTCTCGCGCGCGCATCCAATTGCGGTTTCCCATGACCGTGTTGATCTCGCCGTTGTGAGCGATGTACCGGTACGGATGAGCTAACGGCCAACTCGGGAATGTATTGGTTGAAAAGCGCGAGTGCACAAGTGCGAGCGATGTCTCGACTCGGTCGTCGGTTAGGTCGGGGTAAAACTCCTCAAGTTGAGGAGTCGTAAGCATTCCCTTGTAAACAATGGTGCGACAGGACAAGCTGACAAAGTAAACACCGGGACCAGTGGGATCCACCGCCCTCGCTTCGTGCTCTACGCGCTTCCGAATTGCGAACGCATAGCGCTCCAGCGCGAGACCTTCAAGAGGCGCGCCTGCACCATCTTCACCCGCGATCACAAGTTGTCGGATAGTCGGCAAAACGCGAGCTGCCGAGGCGCCAAGCATCGACGGGTCCGTCGGCACATCACGCCAGCCGACAACACGAAGACCTTCATCTTTCACAACGAGATCGATAGCCGCGACCGCAGCGTCCGCCAATCCGTCCCCGGCAGGCAGGAAGACAATGCCAGTTGCATATGCGCCGGCTACTGGAAGGTCGGCGCCGAAGTGGGCGCGCAGGAACCGATCCGGTATTTGAATGAGGATTCCCGCGCCGTCACCGGTGTTGGTTTCACATCCTGACGCTGAGCGATGCTGGAGGTTGCACAACGCCGTTAGACCTTGTCGAACACGCTCGTGGCTCGCCTTGCCATGCATGTCAACGACAAACGCGACGCCACACGAATCGTGCTCGAAGGATGGGTCGTAAAGGCCCTGCGCGCGAGGCAGGTCGTAGTTGAAGCCAGCTTTAATCATGTCAGTCGTCGTCTTTGGGCTCGGGACACCAGTGGCGCCGGGAACTCGGGTCAACAAACGCCATGTATTGGGAGTGGGTATTTACAGGGCGTTTATTTCTGCACGGGACGACGTTGGCCCAACAGGTTCATCACCTTACTAGAAAGGGATCGCTCCTATGCCAGGAGACTTCTTGCGATCTGCGAAATCTGGATCTCATCGGTGCCTGCGTAGATCTGAAGGACCTTTGCATCACGTGCAAATTGCTCGACCTCAAACTCCGACATATACCCGTTGCCACCGAAGATCTGGACGGCTTCAAGGGCCACTTCAGTAGCAACCCGCGCGGAATACAACTTCATTGCGGAAGCCTCGGTGAGCGTCATCGCCTCCCCTGCGTCCGCCTTCTCGATCGTTCGGAACACAAGATTCTCGACATTGAGGCGGTGCATCTCCATGCGAGCGAGCTTCTCTTGAATGAGTTGGTGCTCCCCGATCGGCTTGCCGAAGCGCACGCATTCTTTGGCGTACGCAATCGACAGTTCTAAGCAGCGTTCGATTATGCCGAGACTCATTGCCGCCACACCCGTGCGCTCGATGGAGAACGCTTCCTTCGCCCCCTCGCGGTAAGGACGATCTTCGGTCTCGCCGAGAAGCCTGTCCTTGCCTACGCGCACATCAGAGAGGAACAACATTCCCGTTGGAGACGAATGCATACCCATCTTGCGCATGGCCTTGGTCTGTTCGAATCCAGGCATGCCTCGATCCAGGACAAACGAAAGAATCTTGCGTTCAGCGGGCGGGTTGCCTTCATCGAGTTTGCAGATGAAAACCGTCGTGTCTGCATAAGGGCCGTTGGTTATGAATGTCTTCGAACCGTTTAGTACATACTCATCGCCGTCTCTGCGCGCAGTCGCTTGCATGCGGCCGAACGCATCCGATCCAGAATCGGGTTCAGTGATCGCCCATGCGCCCACCTTGTCGAAGGTGAGCAAATCGAGCGCCCAGCGTTCCTTCTGTGCGACGGTGCCGCGACTCATGATTGTTGAGCCAGCAAGCCCGGTGCTTACGCCCATCGCGGTAACGAGTCCCGGTGAACAGCGACAGAGTTCGATTATTGGTACGAGCATGAAGCCGACACCGGAAGGCCCACTGCCAGCAGCGTCCGGGTCGCGTTCCTTGCCTGCCTTTTCTGCGGCGATGCGTTTGGCGAACGAAGCGCGAGCAATGTCGGACATGCCGAAGGTCGCGAAGAACTTGCGGATCACGTCGTAGGGGGGAGTGTCCCCAAACTCGAGTTCCTCGCGAAGTGGGCGCACCTCCTTGTCGACGAAGTCGCGGACGGCGTCACGGATCATCTGGTGTTCATCGCTCCACTTGTACATGTCTTCTCCTAGAACCGGCTGCCGGCTGCAAGTATTCCCGTTTCGGCGCCGAAATAGCGCACCAGGGTGCTCGGTTTCATCCCTGAAACGCGGCACCAGGGTGCTCAAAACGCGTGTCAAAACGCATTGCGCTCGGCTTACGCGCCTTCCACGCCGTCCCAGTACGTACCCATCAACATCGCTTCGAGCGAGCGCCGGTGCATTACAAGGTCATCGATGTCCGCTGGAATCTCGCCTTGGCCGAAAGCAGCCGAGCGGAATCCGACACGCGTCAATATGACGCCGTGTCTGAGTGCGGCGTATGTAGTGAACCAATCCATATCACGCGGCGTATAACCGGAGAGTTCCTCGTACGTGGCCACAACACTGTGCCGTTGCATGAAGTCAGGGATGCCTGGTGCACCCAGGTCTTCCGCCAAATCCTGAAAGAACCGATGTAAGAAAATCATCCAACCGAGATCAACTTCCCGCGGCGCGAGCGTGGCCATCTCCCAATCGAACACAGCGACAGGTTCGAAGTCGCGATACATCACATTGCCAATGCGCGCGTCCCCCCACGAAACAACTTCAGACCCCTCGTCTACTGGCCACCGTTCCTCCAGCCAATCAAATGCGCGTTCAAGCAGAGGAGCCTCGCGACCATCCAACACCCACTCCATGTAAGTGCGTTGCGCATTGAAGTGCCGCCTCAACGCGCTTTGATCGCTGCTTCCAGGAGAAGCGAGAAACCCGAAACGTTCAGATGATTCCTCAATGCCATGCAACATCGCCAAGACGTCAACTGTGCTTCGTTCGAGCCGCGCTCGATCTTCGGTTGACCCTTCGGTAACCCAAGTGTCCCCGAATGTGTACGGCATGACGTCTGGCGGAACATCTCCATTTACCCTGCCCATCACAAAAAACTCGGCACCGATGAATGAAGGATCAGTTTCGACCCAATAGACATGCGGCACCGGAACGTTTGTGATCTGTGCGACCAATTGTATGACGCGCGCTTGACAGGCCAAGTCGTACACAGGAAACACCGGAACAGCGCTCTCCTCCGGGGCGACCCTTGCTACAAGGGACTCGCTACGCGAAACGCCAGATTCCATCCAAGTCGCTTCGAAAAGCAACGTGTCACTCGACATCCCATTCGACGCTGGAGTCTCGATCGCAGCGATAGTTGGCGATGCGTCGGCACCTAGGTGACCAGCGAGCCAAGTTTCTAAGCGAAGGCGCGTGTTCTCATGGTCGCGACCTGACACGACCGGTCTTTCCCATTGATCACCATGATTCGCATCGCCAGCCGACTCATCCGGCGCCACTTCTGTCTCCTGGTGGCGTCAGATCGCAGACTTGCAAACGTTGAGCGGGTGATCGATCCAGTTCTTTATTGGCAACTGGTAGTAGGAGCCGTCGGAACAACTGATCGCAGGGTTTACTTCGCTGAAGAGGCCGTCGCGCGATTCCCAACCCGGAACCGACCAAACGTGAACCATCCATTGCGTCTGCTCCATCATGAAACCACCAGCGCTTTCGCACAACTTCGTAGTGACTTCACCATCTGCACCGAACGGCGCGTCGAGCCCGTCCGGGGTGCGCTTGAGACAGGTGTTGGTGTGGTAATGCCACACGTCGTTCGAGCCAGCGAAGCCAACCGGCTCCTTCTCACTCATCGAGTAATACATAAACCCTGCAATCCTGGAGTCATCGGAAGTGCCGTCGTAAATGAACGCCATCGGATTCATCGCATCGTCGATGCTCACGTCACCATCGGCATTCATCGCTGCAGCGTTCGTGTGAATGTAGTGCGCACCGAGACCGGGAGTAAACGGTCCAGCTCGCCACATCCCTCCAGCTTTCGCGGCAGCGACAGTTGGGTAACGCTTCGCTGCCTCGATGCTCGCCGCCATCTGCTGTGAAAGAAGTACGCGTTCTTCAACCGTGAGGGGCTTCTCAACAACCATCTCACTGTGGTGTCCGTTCGACAACAAAGATAGACCCTTGTCATCAGGTGCAGCGCCCGCCTTCATCGCCGCGCTTCCTTCGTGTCCGTGTGCTTCTCCGCTGGCTGCAATATCTCCGTGGCTTCCGGCTGCGTGGTCGCGCGCGCCCGGTGAAGCCAACGCGGCAGTAGCAAGCGCGATTACTCCAACGGCAACTGCACCGGCAATCGCGAAGGCCTCTGCCCCGCGGCGAAGAGCGCCTGGCCGCGCGATCAGGGCGAGCGCGGCTATGACGAACGCAGATTCGAGGGCTACCGCACTCAGGTCTACGAATCCAACCGTCTCAGCGTGCCCGTTATTCGGGCCCATCGGAAACCCAGAAATTCGGCTAACTGCCCAGAGACCAATGAGGACGAGATTGCCCACTACCCCGGCAGTAAGAACCGCGCGGGTTGGGCGTATAACTACGGCCAATGCAATCAGGAGACCGAACCATCCAGCGACTGCAAAGCCGATGCCTTCTAACGTCCACTCTCCCCAATGAGCGGGCATCATCACAAAATGCATTACGCCAGCCGTGGCCGACATGACGGCGAGGATCACTCTCGCCGGGGTCGAAATCTCGGGCGGGACCTTTGCCGACACAGGTGCAGGTGGCACGGAATCGCTGTAAGCCATCTGCCGATCAAGAACGTCCGTCACGGTTCCTCCTCATCCCACCCCCCCCGGAGTGAGTGACCGAACTCTAGTGGATGATTGCTTTCCGCGGAAACTCTTGGGATGCCTAACTAAGTGCCGACAAGCATGATCTGACTTGTCTGATTGGCGACAGGTAACGTCGACCGATATGACGATGCCCACCGACATTGGCGTGATCGACCTCATGCTCGGGATACCTAGCGGAGACCCCAAGCGCTGGTACGACTTCCTGCGCACGCAACTCCTCGACCGCGAGAGCCGCGAAGACTTCGAGTTTCCCGCCGAGTACATG
>SHUZ01000028.1 GCA_009694415.1 Acidimicrobiia bacterium | reverse complement strand
CCATTCCAATTGTCGACGTGACTCCGCTCGTGACGGGCGTGGGAAGTCCCGACGAAGCTGCACGGGCAATTGATCGTGCGTGTAGAGACATCGGGTTTTTCGCGGTAACCGGTCACGGGATTGATCCCGAACTTCCGCATCGCCTCTTGCAACTCAGCCGCGAGTTCTTCGCTCTCGGAGAGGAGCAGAAGGACGAGATTGCGATGAGCAACGGCGGAATCGCGTGGCGGGGATGGTTTCCTCTCGGCGGAGAACTGACTTCCGGTGTTCCCGACCAGAAGGAAGGCATCTACTTCGGCGCTGAACTCGCCGACGATGACCCACGGGTCTCCTCCCATACGCCGATGCATGGCGCGAACTTGTTCCCGCAACACCCGCCGGCCCTGCGCGCGACTGTTCTTGACTACATCGATCAACTCACCATCCTTGCGCATGCTGTTACACGCGGGATCTCGCTAGCGCTTGGCATAGATGTCGACTGGCTGCGCTCACACTTTTTCAAAGACCCGCTCGTATTGCTACGCGTGTTTCGATATCCACCTATCGTCGACGAACTGCATGCACAGTGGAGCGTTGGGGAACATACAGATTACGGCTTCTTGACGCTTCTGCACCAAGATGACAGCGGCGGTCTCCAAGTAAAGACAGGCGACCAATGGATTGATGTAGATCCAATACCGAATGTCTTCATCTGTAATCTCGGCGACATGCTCGACAGACTTACTGCCGGCGCCTACAGATCGACACCACATCGCGTAATCAACCGCTCCGGGAGCGAGCGCATCTCTATCCCCTTCTTTTTCGATCCAGGCTGGAACACAGTGATTGCGTCTCTACCTGGAACAGTCGAGACCGACGATGACCGACCGCGGTGGGACGGGGTCGACATACAAACCATCGAAGGCACATACGGCGACTACGTGTATTCGAAGGTCTCCAAGGTATTCCCAGAACTCCGAAAGACTGTCGGCGGGCCCTAGCAAGTGAGCAGCCAACTCCCAACGATGGGATTACGGCTCGAGAATGACTTTGCAATCATCGACAGGGTGTTTGAGCGCTTCGAATCGATCGGGCAAATCATCGAAAGTCGTCGTACCGGTCACCATAGCTTGGGGATTCAGAACGCCGTTCGCTAGCGCTGCGATCGTGGCCGTGAAATCAGACTTGCGGTAATAAAGGACGAACTTGGCCAGCAATTCTTTCTGTAAACCCACCAGCGGCATGATCTCATCTGAACCAATACACACTCCTACCACGGTCACCTGTGCATCGACGGCAGCTACATCCATCGAATGTTGGATCATTCCCCGCGTTCCTACGCACTCGATGACCACATTGGGAAGTGCGCCACATTGCTTGGCGAATGCGGACGCGACGTCTTCGGTATTGGGGTCTACCGTGAGGGTGGCTCCCACGCATTCAGCGAGTTCGCGGCGGCGCGCGACTGGGTCAGATACAACCACTTCACGCGCTCCAAGAGCGCGCGCCCATAGGGCAACCGCGGCACCTACGGGACCGGCGCCGATGACGAGGATGGGTTCATCTGTGCCTCGACGGGTGCAGTCGAGTGCGTGGTGCGCCACCGCGAGCGGTTCGACGAGGGCACCGATGTGATCATCTATCGCGGCAGGAATCCGAAATGCGCTCGACGCCGACAACGTCGTGTACTCGGCGAATCCGCCGGCGCGCGCTAGCCCCAATTGCGCCGCCTGGGAACACTTAGAAGTCGCTCCGATTTGGCAGGCATCGCACTCGTCACAACCGACAAGAGGGAACCCGGCAATGCGCGCCCCTACTTTCCAATCGTTTACTCCTTGCCCTAACTCCGCAACCGTGGCGCATATTTCGTGGCCGAGGACCAACCCAGGGATGTCAAGCACCTCAGACAGATGCAGGTCCGATCCACATATTCCACATGCGGTCACCCTTACCAGCAACTCACCAGGTCCCGGCTTCGGATCGGGCATATCGATTACCGCCAGTCGCCCCCCGGCATGTTCGGTGACAGCAGCACGCATCTATGGAATGTTATTCGGCTGGGTCCGTGTTATCCGTCGCCGAGGTACTGACGTGTCGCGCTCCACCTGGGGCGTGGAACTCGTCTCTCGCTACCTCAGCTAGAAGCGTCATCAGTTTCGCATCGGCGTCTTCACCTTGGTCACGCTGATCTTGCATCCAACGCTCCACCAACGTGGCAGCCAGACCCTTCCCCGCAGCCCCGTGGCGCGCGATCCATTCAGTCCTTTCGATCTCGATCTCGGCCAAGAACCGCTCAATGCATTCAACCTGACCATCGTTCGCATCTAAGCCCAACACCCGATGGAAGAACGGTAGGAGATCGGCTCGATAGTCATGGCCCTTCGCGGCCAGTACGCCAGGGACAACTGTCGCGGAGTTCTTCATGTCGACGAGAACTTGGAAAAAAGTAGTCGTGGGGGACCATGCCATACCTTGCGGAACTTCGGCGGGGCGAGAACGATTCCGCTCGAGCCATTCGGGTGCCTGTATCGCTAGTTGGGGACCGAACAGCGCAACTCCGTCGTTGCGGTGGGTGATCATTACGAATCGCAACGTCTCACGTTCCTCCGCACTCAATTGTTCCCACTCTTCAATGCAAGAAAACACTCCAACGAGCGAATTGTCTACGTCGGGCCGGTTGTCAGAAAGTACCTGTTCCTTCCACTTTGAAAAGTGCGGAGTACCAATCCAGATCGCGTAATCAATGCCGGCTGCGATCAGTCCATCGGTACCGCAATCGACAAAGGCATCTTGGCTTGCCCAAGCACCCAGACTCTCTCCGAACAACATAACCTTCGGCCGTCGTTCAGGATCGAGAGCTCCCAACCGAGCGGCCAGGGCATCGAAAAGCAAACGCGCTTGTGAGCGTCCTTCGGCCACACGGTCGAGTGAAAGTACTGATGGGCGAGCGGCATATTGCATCGCCACACTGGCGCAGTCGCCGCGCGTCAAGAGTTCGATCACCGAGACCGCCGCATAGTTGACATATCCGGTGCCGGTTGGCATCACCAACATCAACAACGACTTCTCGAATGCTCCAGTTCTATCCAACTCGTCGAGAACGATCGCTATCCGTTCTTCTTCCGTGGATGCTGTGTCAAGGCCAGCGTAGATTCGCACAGGACTTGCCGTCGCTCGCTCCCCCATAACGACACGGATCTGATCGGACGTGGTGACTGTCCAGACAAATCTTCGTCCCTGTTTGGACAACGTTGCGAATGGAACCCTGCTCTCCGCGCTTCCCGACACGAGCGGGTTGGGCGGAGCGACATCGAACGCGGTTTCGAACGCGGTTTCCTTTCGTTCTATGTCGCGCAGTTCTCGATCGGTCAACCAAGCGGTCGCACGCGCCAACGCAGCAAGCGCGACAAGGTGTCCAATAGGCCTCCACATTGCGTCGGGACCTGGCAAAACGCGGGCAGCCCCTCTCGCGATTAGGTCAGCAGCTCTTCGCTCGCCCGCAGTCGCGAGCGACAAACCTCCAGCCAAACCGAGACCAACCCCGATTGCCTCGACAGAACCGACCTTGCTCGCTTGAGCCGAAGGAGTGGTATTCCGCTCCCGATAACGGCGAGCCGCTTCGCTCGCGACGCCCAGAACCGCTGCCACTGGCACTATCACCGGAAAGCGCTGGCGCTTACCACTAAATACACCGACTACCTCTTGGGCGGTACCGATGACCGCGCCGGCTCCAGCAGCAAGAGAAAGCCAATAACCAGCGGTGCGCGCTCCTGCGCGCGGTAGTTCTTCTCGGGGAACTTGTTTGAAACGACGTTGCATTGCGATTCCAGCGGCGAAAACCGCCGCATCAGCCAGAATCGACGCTCTACTCCATTGCGCGGTCGTCGGATTCGAACGCCTTCGCCGCAATGCGACGAGAACGGCGGCTTGCACGCTTTCTTGCACTACCTGCACTACTGCATGATTCGCTGCGAAGGAGAGCCCCGTAACTAATGCTTGGTCGATTGTGGTACGCGGCATCAGCGTCCGCTGAAACGACTGGGGGACGCTCGTAGCCGCAACTAGAAGGCCCGCTTGATCCGCGCGGCGGTCTAGGAACGAGGCTTGACGCATTCTCCGGGCCATAGGTCGACGCTACCCCTCTTACCTAACGTCGTCGCGTTGAAATTCGCGTCTAATCAGGTGGACCGCGGGTGATTCATAAAGAAGTCCCACATAATTTCGTTCGCTGAAATCGACATCGTCGTCGGTCCAACAATGCTCTCGATTTGCTGCGAGAATTTGCTTCCGGGCCACGTGTGCCCACCTTCAGCAACGGTGTACAACTCCACGTCCGCGCCGTTCGAGCAGGCATAAGCGATTTTCGTGACATCGGCGGCGATCTTTGTCTCCTTGGGAGCAGCCGTGCACCCATTGCGCTTGGCCCATTTTGCAGTCGTTTCTGGGACCGTCGGGCCGCAGGGTACCGGCGTTGTCGTGGTACTCAGATCGGGAGCAGGCCTGGTCGACCCGTCTGGAGCGGGGAGCGTAGATACGCGAGATCCGAAGCAACCGTCGTATCCAATATATGTATCTTTTGTGCCGTGGAAGGCAACCACTGGGACTGCGCGAGCAGGTTCGCATTCGTCCGGAGCGCGTATGCCAGCGACCGGAGAAACTGCAGCGAAGCGATCCGCACGCGAGCAGGCAATCGCGGACGACATCATTGCCCCATTCGACAGACCCGTTGCGAATATTCGGTTCTCGTCTATACAAAGCGTCTCGCCAACCTGATCAAGAAAATCGTTGACGTAGGTCATATCGACCGAGTCGCCGGCTACATCCCATCTAGGGACGGGACCCTGACCTTGCGGAGTAATCGTTACGAATCCCTTTTCCCCGCCATAAGTAGTGAGATCCGACATCATCAAATGCACGTCTGCACCTTCGCTGTAACCGTGGAAGTCGACAACGACCGGCACCGGCTTCTCACCGTCATGCGCGGCTGGGACATCGCGCCAAAACCACCGCTCGGTGACGCCTGAGGTCATCGTTATTTTCTCGTGACCGGCAGCAACCGCCGCCGCGCTACCGCAACCTTTAGACGGCGCTACCGCGACGACCGCGGGCTTCGCAACTGCCTTGGTCTCGGGGGTCGATTCTTTTTCTTCCCCGCCTCGAGAACAGCCGGTGAGAGCGAACCCGACTACTAGAAGTCCAACGATGATTCGGCTTGTCTTGCGCATTAACCACCCTCCATGAGTTTGGTCTCGGACTTGCGAATTATGCACGGTCGATCACGACAACCGGAGGGTCATCGACGCCGAACTCGACCTTACACGCCATCTTGTAGAAGTCATAAATACCTTGCGCGCCGATAACAAATTCGACGTTGTCGTTGGCATCTAGGTTGAGGTTTTCTCCATAAATGACGAACCACACATCGGTGACTTCTTTATTAGTTGCCGGCACGTTGAGCGTATGTACAGACCCTGCGGGCTCAAATAAATACGAACCAGCGACGTTGACGGCCTCTGGACTCTCGAGGTAGTACCAACTCCCTGTTTGCGTGAACGCGTAAACGATCCCCGTGTGTTTGTGCTTCTGAACTTGCGAACCGGGCGCGAAGTGATTGCGAATCACCCATACTCCCGTAGCGAGGTCGACTTGAAGCACTTGCAGAGTCGATCCATCACCTATGTCAACGAATGGCAATTCCTTCTCGCCGCGATGTACTGCTGTTGGGGGAAGCATGCGGTGCAGGGTAGTCAAGCCACTGGTTCATGCGAAACTCAAGAGAACTCAACTTCTCCATTTGCCCATTGAGCAAGCAGATCAGGCCGCTTGAACGCCGTCCACCCTCGGTCACACGCAATGTGCGCTCCCGTGAGACTCCGCGCAGCATCTGAGGCGAGGAACACGACCGCGTCCGCTATTTCATCTGGAGTTTGGAGGCCGGTCGCGTGGCCGCGGGCGAAGGCATCTTTGATGTCATCGATTCCCCAAATCAAAGCGTTCATTGGCGTATCGACATAACCGGGCCCTATCGAATTCACACGGATCCCTAAGGGGCCACAACTCGCGGCCAGCGACTTAGTCAGACCCATCACGCCCGCCTTCGATGCAGCGTACGCATCCATACCACCAAGGGGAAGTGTCGACATCGAAGACCCTGTGTTGATGATTGATCCGCCACCACTCGCTTGCATCCGCGGTATTGCCGCGCGATCGCAGTAGAAAACTCCATTCAAGTTGATCGCAATCGTGCGATCCCACGCTTCCACCGGCGGAGCGAAACCGTCTTGACCGGTCAGGGCGACTCCGGCATTAGCGAACAACACGTGCAGACCGCCGAGCTCATCGAACACACTTTGCATGAGCACATCGCAGGCGTCTGCATCCGTGACGTCGAGCACTCGCGATTGCGCGTGGTGTCCCGCAGCCGTGATTGATGACGCAACATCAGATGCACCATCGCCGTCACGATCGGCGACCACAACTACCGCTCCGGCCTTACCTAGAGCGTGCGCGGTGGCTGCCCCAAGACCCGAAGCCCCACCTGTCACTACTGCTACCTTGCCTTCAAGCGCGCGCTCCACCATCTCTCCTGTCGATGACTCCCCGGCCGCTAGGCCGAGAGTACGGATCCAGCTGTTCCCATGAGGTCGAGGAAGTTGTCACAATAGAACGCGCGACGAACCGTTTCATCGACGGTGCCTAACGAAGATTCAAAACGTTCGTACGGCCTTCTACCCCCTTCAACATGCGGATAATCAGAACTGAACAGGACTACCTCTACACCCGCCTGTTCGATAATCCATCCGACATCTTCCGTTGGATATGGCGTTGCGCGCACTTGGCGGCGCACGTATTCGCTTGGTCGAAGGGCGAGCGCGCGAATGCGGTCCTCGTGCTGCACGAACGCGTCAAATGCCGATTCCATCTGGCGCATCCAGGATGGAATCCAGATCGCACCCTGCTCAATCACACCAAAACGGAGACTGGGAAAGCGATCGAAGACCCCGTCGAAGATCATCGTCGCGAGCGTTTGCGCGGGCGGGTTCGGTATGCCCATGTAATCGACTGATCGGAAGTTTTCTTCGCCCCCATGAAAGTCAGGGGGTACCGGAAGACCGTTACGAAAATAATTGGCATCGATAAGGTCATCAGTACCGCCGACATGAAAGACAATCGGTATTCCGGCTTCCTGGGCGCGCGCCCATACCGGGTCAAGCGCTAAATGACTTGGAGAATGTCCTGGAGGACAACCAGACGCGACCAAGAGTCCCGCCGCGCCCATGTTGATCGCTTCATCGCACATCTCCGTTGCGCGCTCGAAGTTTACGAGTGGCACATAGCAGGTAGGTAACAACCGAGCGTCTACCGAACAGAACTCAACCATTCCGCGGTTGTGAGCGCGCGCGACGCCATAGGCGAAGTCGAGATCTTCGATGTGTTCCCAATCGTGTAGACGGCGATTGTGAAAAGTATTGAAAACCAGTTGACTTGAAAACCCGAGAAGGTCGAGTGCTCGTGGACGATCGCTCGCCACGAACGATCCGGTGGCCGCATAGTTCTTGCGCGCCATGATCTCTTCGGCTTCGTCCGCGCGGTACTCCGGCGACGCGTGTTTGACCGCTAGCTTTTCGAAAGTCGACTCAAGGTCGCGGAGTTGTTCTTCCGGATCACCCGTCTGCCGCAATTCATTGCCGCCCGTAAGTGACAACGGATGGATTCGGTCGCGTAGGCCCGGATCTGCATGGTCTCGAAGCCAGGTTGGCGGCTCCATGATGTGCGCGTCTGCATCGTGCACGATGCGTCCCGATACGTATGACATCTACTTACCCCCAACAGTGATTCTGGCCCATAGAACCCGAAGTGGTCCAGCCGGATTTTGCTCATTGTTGCTACGGCAGTTTGAGGGCATCGGGAATAGAGGTAAAATCAGATGCGTATGCATTCGGACTACGTTGTTTTGTCCACGTCTCTGTGTCCACCCAGGGCTTGAAACTCATTCGTTTGTCGCGCGTTCCCTGAGCACGAACTTCAGCACCTTGCCACTCGCGTTGAGTGGCAGCGCGTCGACTATCTCGATCCGCCTTGGAACCTTGTAGTTAGCCATTTGTTCTCGGCACCACGCGATGAGCTCATCTGGGGCGATTGCAGTATCCGCCCTTGGCACTACGAACGCGACGCCAACTTCGCCCATCCTGTGATCCGGTATACCGACAACGGCAACCTGACCAATCGCCGGATGACTCATCATCAGGTTCTCGATCTCGGCCGGATAGGCGTTGAATCCACCAACGATGAACATGTCCTTTATGCGATCTGTGATCTTTAGGTATCCACGCTCATCGAGAACGCCGATGTCGCCGGTATGCAGCCAGCCCTGTTCATCAATCGCTTCTGCCGTAGCAGATGGGTTCCCGAAGAACCCGAGCATCAGGTTGTACCCGCGAACGATCACCTCACCGGGATTACCGATATCAGCGTCGGCGCCATCGTTGACAACGCGAACCTCAACGCCCGGAATTGCACATCCAGCTGTGGTGGCGATCGTTTCGGGGTCATCGTCGTGATGACACATAGTGACAATCCCGGTCGCCTCTGTTAGCCCGTATCCGGTAACGACCGTTTCGAAAGCGAGTTCCGAACGCATTCGTCTGATCATCTCGACCGGCACTGTCGCTGCACCAGTGACCGCTAGTCGCAAGGAAGATAGATCGAAGTCGCCCAGATCAGGGTGATCGAGGATGGTCTGGTAAATCGCAGGCGGGCCGGGAAGCATCGTGATGCGTTCCTCGACGATGCGCTTCATAACCGACGGAACATCGAATACAAGATGCGGCACAATCGTTGC
Organism: Acidimicrobiia bacterium; assembly: GCA_009694415.1. GTDB lineage: Bacteria > Actinomycetota > Acidimicrobiia > IMCC26256 > JAENVU01 > SHUZ01. Next base: position 13,029 of record SHUZ01000028.1, on the reverse strand, counting down.
ACCGGTAAGTAATGAAGCAACGATTCCAGCTTTCAGCCCGAACGCATGAAAGAACGGATTGACAATCAGATAGCGATCGCCATCTCGAAGACCAACGACCCGCGACCACGCATCGAATGCGCGCACGGTTGCTCCATGCGTCAACATCGCACCCTTTGGCGCTCCTGTGGTTCCAGATGTAAAGAGAATGTCGGACACATCATCGGGACCGAGTTCGTCAGCGCGCGCCGCGGTCACAGAATGATCAACATCAGCACCTCGGTCAAGAAACGCGGACCAAGAGATCGTGTTTGGCTGAACGTCTCCCCTCATTACGACGATCTCCTCTAACGCTGGTACCTCGCTCGCTCGGCTCAACGATTCGACGTAGTTGGCGTCCAAAAAGTCTGTAACCGTGAAAAGCATGCGGGCACCCGATGTTTGGAGAATGTACGCCGCCTCCTCGCCCTTGAACCTCGTGTTGAGCGGCACCAGAACGCCACCTGCCCTGTACACGCCTAAGGCCGCGAATAGCCATTCAGAAATATTCGGAGCCCAAATCGCTACCCGGTCTCCAGGGCAAACCCTAGATCCCACCATTGCGCGCGCTGCAACATCTACTCGCGATGCGAGTTCGGCGAACGTGATCCGAAGGTCGCCCTCGACCAACCCTTCAAGCGTTCCGAAACGAGACGCGGCACGTTCGACAATTGCAGGAACCGTCAGCGGAAGCTCCTCCGGGGGCGTCTCGGACAAATTGTCGCCAGTCATAATTCCTCTTTCGAAAGTTCGCTCTTAAGCACTTTGCCAACTTCATTGCGCGGCAGTTGTTCAACCTGACGAAACTCAACTGGCACCTTGTAAGGAGCAAGATGCTCGCGGCAAGCGTATTCAAGATTATTCACATTGAGTATTTCACCGTTCCTCATAACAACAAATGCCCAAGGCACCTCCCCTAGGCGCGCGTCGGGTCTCCCGACTACCGCTACATCGACAACCGACCCTTCGGCGCGCAAGACCTCCTCGATTTCTTCGGGAGTGAACTTGAACCCTCCTCGGTTGATCGATGTCGACATGCGTCCTTCAATCCAGACGAACCCCTCGGAATCGATTTTTGCGATGTCGCCTGTTCGGAACCAACCATCGGCGGTTGTGCGCTCGCGTAGTTCGACATGCGCTGCGGTGCTGGCGGTCGCGTCCGTGCGCACAACGAGTTCACCGATCTCGTCAACCGGAAGTAGTTTGGCATCGTTACCGATTACCGCGACCTCCACGCCGCGATGTGGCTTACCCACTGCACCCAACTTCTTCTCGGTAAATTCGCGCGCATCAGCCGCTGTCCAGCCCACCACTTCACCGCCTAACTCGGTTTGCCCGTACGAGTTGAGCACTGCGATACCGAACTTGACCATGAATCGCTTCGCTTGAAAGGGCGATAACGGTGCGGTGATCGACCTCACATATTTCAATGGTTCAAGAGATGCAACGGTTTGCTCCTCGACCAACAGCACCATCGCCGCAGGCGGTAACACGACAGAGCGAATCTCATATTTCGCGATGAGGCGCGCAAACTCAACTGGTTCGAAACGTTCCATCAACACGACCGGAGAGCCCACCCTGAAGGAAAAAAGAATCTGGTAGATGCCCGCCCACAACGAGAGAGACACGGGCACCAGGTTGTGCATCCGCCTACGTTTCGTCTCAGGATTCGGTCGAAGAGAGGCGAGGACACCGTCGATGAGGCTCAGTACGGAATCATGTCCGAGTTGGACCGGCTTCGGAGAGCCGGTGGTTCCCGATGTGAACTGCACGAGCGCAACGTCGCTGGAATAGACGCGCGCGCCTGGCCGCATCGTCACCGTCCATCTCTGTCGCGGATCATGTTGGGGTTCTGTGGCGCCAAACAGGATCGCCGCAGGCTGCGCCGCATCGAGCAACCTCTCGCACTCAGTGTGTGTAAGAAGCGGGTTCATCGGTACATACACCGCACCCGCGCGCCACACACCGAAAAGCGCAGCGACAAGTGACGAACCGTTCGCCATCGAAACGGCTACTGCATTCCCCGCGACCACGCCAACTTCTCGCAGCTCATCAGCGATCTCGTCGGCATGTATCTCCAACTCGGCACGCGTGGTTACGACCGAGCCCGCAACGACGACTCCACAGTCGTCCGCGAACTCGGAGGAGAAGAGTAGGGACGCGAGAGTCATTCGTCTCGCGATGATCCTGATGTTTGTTCCGCCCACCGGGGCTCGCGCTTCTCCGCGAATGCCGCTGGCCCCTCGACTTGATCGGGATGACCCCACATGCCGACCAACTCCTGCGCGCCAAGTCGGCATGCATCCTTTAGACCAACTTCCATCGACGCCCAAAGCGCCCGCTTGGTCGCGGCCATTGCCGCTGGTGAGTTGCGGGCGATTGTCTCTCCCAATTTCTGAGCCTCCACTCGCAGTTGATCGGGCGGATCGACCACCTGACTAATCATCCCGAGTTCACGTACACGGTCGGCAGTGAGCCGTTCATGCCTTCCGACGAATGCCATTCGCAGCACTGCCTCAGCTGGCATCTTCCGGAGAAGACCGATGGCTTCAATCGCTACAACCTGTCCCACAGAGACATGCGGATCGAAAAAGGTCGCGTCCGACGCGGCGATAACGATGTCAGCATCCGCCACCCAATGAAATCCCCCACCAGCACATACGCCGTTGACCGCGGTGATTACAGGCTTCCAGACGTCGTTATGCCATGACGTAAACCGGAGATCAAAGTTCTCCAATGATTCGCGGTAGCGCTCCATCCCAATGCCGTCGGTGGCAAGCTCCGTAACGTCAACGCCGGTCTGAAACGCTCGCCCCTCGCCGGTGTGGACAATCACACGTACCTCAGGATCGGCGTTGAGGGTCTTCCATGCCACTTCAAACTCGTCTCGCATTTGCGCAGACATCGCGTTGAGTTGATCCGGTCGGTTGTTAATCAACCAGCCGACCGGTCCTCGCCGTTCCAACTTGAGACATTCGAGGGCTGGATATTTCATCTGCGACCCATTCCAACTACTTCGATCGCTCCCCATATTGCCCGCTTCGTTGCCGCCATCGCCGCTGGCGAGTTACGCGCAATCTTTTCGGATAATTCCTGAGCTTCGGCGCGCAGATTTTCTGGTGGATCGACGACTTGGCTAATCATCCCAATCTCATATGCTCGTTGGGCATTCATGCGTTCATGTACACCAGTAAAGGCCATTCGCATGACAGGTTCAACAGCGACTTTCGCCATCAGCCCTATTGGCTCGAACGCGGTTACTTGGCCAACCGAAACGTGCGGGTCCGTGAAGGTCGCGTCAGCAGCGGCGATCACAACGTCGGCATCGGCCACGAAGTGGAGTCCCCCACCCGCACATACCCCATTGACGGCGGCGACTACCGGTTTTGTCACATTGTTTTGTAAGCCGGTCAATCTGAGTTCAGATCGCTTAGTGCGCCTGGACTGTTCGCGTAACGCTCCTACATCCACACTCAACTGCAACATGTCGAGACCGGTTTGGAAGGCAGCGCCGTTGCCAGTGTTCACGATCACTCGAACGCTCGGGTCCTCGTCCAGTTCATGCCAGGCATGTTCAAGTTCACTGAGCATCGTCGCGTCCATTGCATTAGCGCGATCGGGCCGATTGAAGATCAACCAGCCGACTGGCCCGCTCCGTAGAACAATCAAAGACTGATAGGTCATGAACGCGGCACCTCGCGCCAAGGAACCTCGCGATATGGGTCGGGTTCCCTAGGTAGACCAAGGACTCGCTCGCCAATGATGTTCTTGTTCACCTCGGTCGTACCGCCTTCGATCGTATTTGCACGACTGCGCAACATCCCCGATACCTCATACGGCAGCGAAGTCGCATAACCGGGTTCGTCCGAGTGCCATGCCATTGCATGAACACCCAACAACCGCGTAGCCATTATCTGAACACGTTGATTCAAACTTCCTTGATGCACTTTTCCGATAGAGCTCTCTGGGCCCGGCGGCCTGCCAGTCTTCAGCCCCGCCCGAACGCGCTGGTTCGTCCATTGACGGATCCGATCTTCGGCGTAAAGAGCTGCCATCTCTTGACGCATTACGTCGTCGCCACGAGGGTTCTGCGCGAGCTGCGCAACCAAGCTCGGCACCCCAGAACCACCGATGCGGTCTACCCCGCCGCTGCCTGAACCGGACACCATCTGACGCTCTCCCGAGAGCGTCGCGTTGGCTACTTTCCAACCGTCTCCGATTGCACCGACGCGCTGGGAGTCAACGATCCTCGCACCATCAAGCACAACTTCATTGAACTCGCTTCCGCCACCAATATCTCTCAACGGCCGTATCTCGACACCCGGCTGGCGAAGATCTAGAAGGAAGTACGTAATCCCTGCGCGTTTAGGCATTTCCGGGTCGGTGCGTGCAAGCAGTACTCCGAAGTCAGATCGGTGAGCCCACGTCGTCCAAAGTTTTCGACCCGTCACAATCCAGTCTTCCCCATCACGTTCCGCGCGCGTTGAAAGCGACGCGAGATCAGACCCAGCATCGGGCTCGCTGAATAGTTGGCACCAGACTTCTTCATTGCGGACTATTGGCGGAAGGAACCGACATCGTTGTTCTTCATTGCCGTGTTCGAACAGCGCGGGGGCGCAAAGGTTGAGACCCAACGGGTTCAGGCGGCCGAGGTTGTATTGATGTAACTCAGTTTCGACGACGCGGGCCGCATCGATACTCAAGCCGAGCCCGCCATACGCAATCGGCCAGTTCGGCGCGACAAGTCCGGACTGGCCAAATACCGGATACCACGCCTCGTAGTCCTCGCGAGTGCGCGCCGCACGAATGGCAGATGTCCCTCCCCTGGCGGCGTCCCTCCATGCTGGCGGGAGATTCTCAGCCACCCACTCGCGAACCGCCGCTACAACTTCGTCGGGCTGAGCGTCGGCGTGTAGAGGGACGCGACCCATCCCGGTATTTGTCATCGCCCATCAAAACGGGGATCGCGCTTCTCGCGAAATGCCGCGATGCCTTCTCGAAAGTCGTTACTTCTTGATGAAATCTCGAGCGCGAATGCTTCGTTGCGCAGATGCGCATCCAAATCTGCCGTTGTTCCAGAGTGCAGCAACCACTTAGTGAGGCCCAACGACACCGTCGGTCCCGTCGCGAGTCTCGCGACTATCGCATCTACTTCGCGATTCAGGTCCGTAGCCGGAAATGCGCCGTGAACCATTCCCCATGCCGCAGCCTCGCTACCACTCACCTCACGGCCAAGCATCAGCATCTCTCGCGCGCGCACGTCACCGACGCGGCGAGGCAGTAACCATGAGCCGGCGCTGTCCGGTGAAAAACCGCGCGTGGCAAACGGCTCCCAAAGGCACGAGTCGGTAGCAACGATTGCGAAGTCCGAAGCAAGCACTAGGTGCAGCCCGATGCCGACTGCCCATCCCTTGACTTTGCACACAACAGGCTTCTGAACCGTAAGCAATGCGGGAAGTAACCGATGGGCAGTCGCGGGCAGTCGGCGTTGAATGCTCCCTGGGCTCGGGGCGCGCGCTCCTTCTGGATTCTTCGCTTTTAGATCTGCCCCGGAACAAAAATTCTCGCCCTTTGCTTCCAACAGGATGACGCGAATCGCCTCGTCGCCGCCCGCCGCGGTGACTGCGTCGGCAAGTCCCACTGTCATCTCGTCGGTGAGCGCGTTGCGTCGCTCAGGACGAGATAGCACCATACGTAGCACCCCTTCCTCTACGAACACGTTCAAGCCATCTACCGATTTGTACACACTCATAATCCTTGGAATCCCTTCGCCACCGCATCCAACGTCCCCTGAAGATTCGCCGCATCTCCGGGGGGATCAGGCAATGCAACTTCACCGTGATCGCGGCTCGGCAGTAGCACCGTTGCGTGACCTGGGGTTGTCACTTCGCCACGTTGATTTACCAAGTTGAGTTCGAGGTCTACCGCAGGGCGCCCACTCGCCATGTATTTGCGCCTCACCGTTCCACTTAGCCACTGCGTATCGCCCACATAGTTGAACTTGCGAAACTCGCAATCGAGTTTCCACAGCCATGCGTCATCGCCCATCCAATCGGTAACAAGGTGGGTGAGCCATGTCTCGCGCATACGCCCGTAATCGAATGACCGCGCATTCCCAGAACGTTTCGCGAACTCATGATCCCAATGAACGCGCTGGGCGACATCGGGAACATTCAGATCATCACGGTGAAAGAAGCTTGGGATGCGCTTACGGTTCTCGTACCCGAGCCGCAAAGGTTTCACTCCGTACAGTCCCATTCCCATTCCGCTATGCCAACAAACCATGTCAGTCACGGTCAGCGGACCCTTGACCATCGGCCCAATCAAGTCGTTTTCGCGAACGTCCTCCCACCAGCGCAGTTCCGAACCTCTGCGCCGCTCACTGTCGTACGTCGCTTCGATCTGCGAGATCTGTTCATCGGTGTAAGCCTGAATCGACACAGCGTCATCGCGCTTACGTTCGCGCGCTTTTTGCCGCTCTGTTCTGATCATCAGTCGATACTGCCCGGACAGCACCGCTCCCGTGTCATCTCGAAATACTTGTGCCGTCCACTCATGCACAGCTCTCCCCGCGTACTCACTTGTCTTGTCGAGAACGCCAACCAACGCGTTGCGGCGCCAGACGCGTCGATCCGCGTACAAGGGGGCCCACCATTCACGTGCACTCGCTGCATAGAACGCATGCACGCCACGCAACGGATCTCCCTTCATTTTTTCTCGCTGGTCTTGGGCCACCTCTGTTACCTCGTCCTCGCCTACGAGCGTGTCTCCACCCACCAACGGTGGCGGCGCTATCGGCTCTCCCCAGCGAGATGCGACGGCATACTCCCAATCAGACCACAACGGATTGTCGTCGCCGTAGGCCATCGCAACATTGCGAAATGCGTCGAGACCCGCTCGCCGATAATGCGGTGACATCGGGTGCGGCTCAGGAATACCGATGCGCGCCCGTAGCCTCGCTATCGCTTCATCGGAGATTTCACCGGTCACGGCCATGAGCGTACTGAGATCGGAGACCAAGGTGCATGGCCTAGCCTGCGTTGCGTGGACCTGGAGTACCAGCGGATGGACCAACTAAACCATTCGGCACTCGCCCAACTCGGACGCGAATGGATGTTGTTTGGTCATCTGTATGACCGCGCGTTGATGCCGCAGATCGCAATACGGCTCGGTATGGACGAGATCACGATGGTAGCGATAGCCGAGTGGAAAGGAGCAAGCCCCAACTACACGCGACGCATGCGTCAGTTGATGGCGATCTCCGGCGACGATGTAGCCGCGATCTTCAAGGCGCTGCAACTAGACGTCGGGTTCGTTCATGAATACATGGACGTCGGCTACGAGATCATTGACGAATCACACGGCGAGTTTTGGTTGAATCATTGTGGCGCTCTGATCGACGTTGAACCCCAGGGCGAGCAAATGGTTATCAACATGTGCCATCACATCGAGGACCCCACATTCGATGCAACGGCTGTCGCCACCAATCCGAAAGCGCGCATACGACCGATCCACCGACCTCCCCGTGTTCCCGATGGACGGACACCGCACTGTCGATGGGAGGTAACGATCGATCCAGACTCAAGCTCGATCGAACCCGATCCGCTCACACTCCTAGTCGGCGCGCTACCGCAGTGTGATGTTGCGAACAGCGCTCAACCCGACCTCGAAGCCGGCGGAATGTCGGACTATTCCGGGCCGTTCAAACCCAACTTTGTGCTTGAAGATCTTTCGCGCGGCACTCTCGTCGCCGTTTTGCGCGAGTTCGCAATGCAGACCCAGTTACTGAGCGCATCTGCCGATCTATTCCTGTCGGAACGGCACGACCGCGACCTCGTTAGAGAAATTCAGGCTGCACAATGGGAGGGAGCTTCATGGGTTTCGGCAGCGCGCGTCGCGCGCCTCCTCGGCGTGAACAACGACATAGACGGGATCATCGCCGTCATAAATTGCCACCCTGGGTTTCCTCCCGGTGTAAATATTTCCAGCACTATCCACGACAACACGAATGCGACTGTCACATTTCGCGGCGAACTTCTAGACCCGTTGGCGGCCGGGTGGCTCGGCCTACTGGCCAACGGCGAAACGGCTGCAATACAAGCGATCGCTCAAGCGCTAGACCCGACTAGCCGGGTGAGCGTCTACGCAGTTGATAAGGGTCGCGTGGCATTTTCAATAAATATTGACAGCGGTCGCGATCCCGTCGACGAACCTGCATCGGCCGCTCTGACGAAACTATCGACGGCGGCAGACTGGACCTTCCGCACCTAACACTCTGTGTGTCAGTTGGCTTTGTCGTTGCCAAACATGTCTGAGTTGGGGCGCGCTTCGCCAAGCAGCTTCCGCACGACAGCGTCTACCTCGCTTGGATCATCAACAGCTGTCGTTACGGGGCCGCGGTGCCAACTCTCTGCGACCGCCAGATAGGCACCAGAAGCCTCGAACACGCGCCCGGTTACGCCGGCCGATTGAGGCGACGCTAGCCAAGTGCAGATCGGCGCGATCCACCGCGGATCCATGACTACCTTCGCTTCTTCGCTCGCACCGAACCCAAGATCTTCGGTCATGCGGGTGAGAGCGGTGGGTGCAATCGCATTGGCGGTGACCCCATACCGTTCTAATTCCATCGCCGCGATGATTGTGAACGTTGCGATGCCAGCTTTGGCTGCTCCGTAGTTTGTTTGCCCGGCGTTGCCATAAATGCCCGACGGCGATGTTGTATTGATGATGCGAGCGTCGTTCGTCTCACCGTTTTTCGATCGTTCCCGCCAATATGCTGCAGCGAAGCGTGACACCGCAAACGTGCCCTTGAGATGCACTTTGATTACCGCATCCCATTCTTCTTCCGCCATGTTGACGAGCATCCGATCACGAAGAATGCCGGCGTTATTGACGACCACATCGAGGCCGCCGAACGTATCGATCGCTTGTTTGACGACGTTGCCAGCGCCTTCCCAACTCGAGATGTCATCGTCGTTGGCAACCGCCTCGGCACCCATCGCCTGCAACTCGGCGACCACGTCGTGCGCGGGACCATCCGAGTGCCCCGTACCGTCGCGAGACCCGCCGACATCGTTTACAACGACCTTCGCGCCCTCACCGGCAAGCATCAGCGCGTGTTCACGACCGATCCCCCGGCCAGCCCCAGTAATAATGCACACCCGTCCTTCGCACATGTTTGCCATGTCGATATGACTACCAGGCACAGTGGGTCGAATGCGAGCCGGAGTTAGCCTGATACTCGTTGCCGCCTCCCTGCGACAGACCATCTCCGATGCCCGAGTCGGTAGAGTGTGGAGCCGTCTTCCTACGTCAGCAGCTTTGACTTGTGACCCCAGTTCTCCTCCTTGCCAGTTCATCAAATGCCGGTGTCCCTGGTGCTGATATTGAAGTCGCACCGTGGGCATGGGCAACGTTCATCGCCCTGATAGTTGCGCTGCTCTTCGCGGATCTATTCCTGTTCCACCGGAATGCTCACGAGATCTCGATACGCGAGGCTGCGATCACAAGTGCATTTTGGATCGCATTCGGACTGTTATTTTCGCTAGTAATTCTGTGGACGCTCGGTGGGGCGGCGGCCGGCCAGTATTTGACCGGTTATGTGATCGAGAAGAGCCTTTCGATCGACAACGTATTTCTCTGGGCGGTGATCCTCTCCTACTTCGCAGTTCCCAAGACATACCAACATCGAGTGTTGTTCTGGGGTGTATTCGGCGCCCTTGTGTTGCGTGCGATTTTTATTTTCGCCGGGATCGCGCTCCTTGACGCATTCGATTGGATGCTCTATGTGTTTGGTGCCTTCCTTGTAATTACGGCATGGCGAGTCGCGCACCACGATGAGCAGGACATCGAGCCAGAGCACAATCCTGTACTCAAGGTGATGCGAAGGTTTGTTCCCGTAACGAACGAATATCATGGGCAGAAGTTCTGGACGAAAATCGACGCGAAATGGTTCGCGACGCCGCTCATGGTCGTTCTCGTTCTCGTCGAGACGACCGACGTCGTATTCGCAGTCGATTCAATCCCTGCGATTCTCGCCATAACGCGATCGGAGTTCATCGCGTTTACATCCAATGCATTCGCAATTCTCGGACTACGCGCTCTCTACTTCCTCGTAATTGGCGCTACCGGAGAACTTCGCTACCTGAATGTCGGACTCGGGATCATCCTCGGATTCGTCGGCGTCAAGATGTTGCTTGCCGAGGTGTTCCATATTCCGACATTGGCATCCCTTGCTGTAATTACCGTTGTATTGACTGCAACGGTTGCGTTGTCGCTGAGGGCAGAGGAACAAGGTCATCCGAAGGCCCCGATATGACATCCATTCGGCCGAATCTTCCGGCTGTGGGAAAGCAGCAACCGTGACCGTGTCTCCGGAAACTATCAAGATCGACAGCGGCGAGTTTTGGGGACGAGACCCTCAGGATGAACTGGCCTGGATGCGTGCTAACGCACCGGTCTATTGGAACGAGGCGAGTGGCTTGTGGGGAATCGCGAGTTACGACCTGGTCAAAGAGGTCGAGGGAAACCCGGCTGCCTTCTCGAATGCCAACGGCATCCGGCCTGATACCGGACCCATCCCGATGATGATCGACATGGATGATCCGCAACACAAGGTGCGAAGGAAGTTGGTGTCGCGGGGTTTCACGCCACAGCGGGTGCGAGCCCTTGAACCGCGCATCGACCAAATCGTTAACCGTCTAATAGACCGCGTATGCGAGCAGGGCACTTGCGATTTCGTATGGGACCTCGCCGCTTGGCTCCCGCTCATCATGATTGGCGACGCGTTAGGAGTCGACGAGTCCGATCATCCGACACTGCTCGAATGGTCTGATGATCTGCTCCGAGGGCAAGGTCAGACAGATCCCGTCGCGATTGAAAAGATGATTGGCGCGTTCGCCGGATATTGCGAGTACGCGGAAAAGGTGATCGCAGATCGGCGAGAGAACTCTCGGGATGATCTAATCAGCGTGTTAGTCGATGCGGAAGTAGACGGAGAAAAACTCAGCGACGATGCCTTGATCCACGAGTCATTATTGATTCTTATTGGCGGCGACGAAACGACTCGCCACGTGATTAGCGGCGGCGGTTATCAACTGCTGACCCACAGGGACCAGTGGGATCGACTCCGTGCTGACCGCTCATTGATGGAGACGGCCGTCGAAGAAATGTTGCGGTGGGTATCGCCGATAAAGAACATGGCGCGCACCGTTACAACAGATGTTGAGTTTCATGGATGCTCCATGAAGGCAGGCCAACAATTGTTGTTGCTCTACCCTTCGGCAAACCGCGACGAGACGCATTTTGATGATCCATTCCAGTTCGATATCGAGCGCACGCCGAATGACCACGTGGCTTTTGGGTTCGGCACTCACTTCTGTCTCGGTTCATCCCTGGCGCGCCTCGAATTGCGAGGATTCTTCAACGTGCTTGCCGATCGGCTGCCGGATATCCGACCTGTCGGGGACGCTGAACCCGAGTTCCGGGCTGCGAGTTTTATAAGCGGCTACGAAGCAATGCCAGTGGAGTTCACGCCAACAAGCCCAGTCGGAGCCTAAAGCCGTCTTTCGGCGCTCTAGACCGTAAGGACTGTTCGGATTCCTTCGCGGTTTCTTAGTAGATCGAGCCCTGCTTCGGCCTCAGCAAGATCGAGGCGGTGCGTGATCATTCCCTCGAGGTCAAGCAACCCCTGTCTCCAGAACGCGAGGAGCTTTGGAATATCGCGTTGCGAGTCGACGCTGCCCAACAGGCATCCGATGAGTTTTTTCTCTGAAGCGCTGAATGCGACTACAGCAGGTATTGAGATGCCTTGATCGAGTGGCGGAGCGCCGACGCAAACAACCGTGCCTCCAGGACGAGCCGCCATGATCCCTTGTTCGATCAGTGAAGCATGCCCAGCGGCTTCGAATACGTAGTCCATGCCAATGCCGCCAGTGAGCTCAAACGCCGCCGTGACGGGATTGTCGGAATCGGGATCCAAGACATCCGTCGCACCAAAACGCAACGCTGCATCCCTTCGTTCTTCGACCGGATCACTAACAACTATTCGCGATGCACCGGCCAATCGCGCTCCCTGTGCGACTGCGATACCAATTCCTCCGGCGCCGAGAATGAGAACCGTTGCCCCCTTCTCAACCTGGGCCGTATTCAACACCGCGCCGACACCGGTCTGTACCGCGCAGCCAAGCACACACGCAACATCCAACGGAATGTCATTGTCGATCTTCACAACACCACATTCGGGCATGATCGCCCGCTCGGCCCAAGCCGCGGCTCCAAGTCCGCGGTAAACGATCTCGTCGCCGCGGGACAACGGGCTTGTACCGTCGGCCAATAACGACGTGAACAATGACACGCTGTACTTCGCGCAGAGCGTCGGCTGGCCACGCATGCAGAAGTAACAGTCGCCGCAGGAAGGAAGCGGAGCAAGCACAACATGATCTCCAGGCCCAACACTCGTTACGTCTGTGCCAACTTCTTCAACAACTCCAGCGGCTTCATGGCCCAGCACAACCGGGAGCGGACTTGGGAATGATCCGTCTACAACAGACAAGTCGGAGTGACAGACACCGCAGGCAGCGACACGCACCAGTACCTCGCCAGGACGTGGCCCACGCAACGAGACCTCGGCCAGACCTAGAGGTGTCCCTACTGCTTCAAAAATGGCGGCTCGCATTGTCGCGGCTCCATCCAGTCGACGAACGACGGATCGTAGGCGCGATCAAGCGATCGGCCGCGCCGACATCGGACTGACCAACCGGCCGCTTTCTACGACTCCCAGACATAGGACACAGAGATGCCCATCGCACCCGAAACCGTGAATTCATTGGAATACCGCGAAGTCAAACCGATTGTCATCCCAGCGGTGACGGCCACGGGTGTTTCGCAAACACTTATCGAATGCAGCATGTCCATCGAATAACTAGCTGTGTTGCGGCAAATCTCTGTTCCGTTTTGAGTCAAGAATGTGTCTATGCCGCCATCGTGCAAGTGACCTGTGGTGAGCACCCG
>SHUZ01000027.1 GCA_009694415.1 Acidimicrobiia bacterium | reverse complement strand
AATTGCGCTCCGCGGACCTGACCTATGCGTACTTGACCGGCGCGAACCTGACCGGCGCGAACCTGGAATACGCGATCCTGATCGACGCGAACTTGGAAGGCGCGAACTTGCGCTCTGCGAACTTGACCCAAGCAAACCTGGCCGGCGCGAACCTGACCTACGCGAACTTGACCGGCGCGAACTTGACCGGCGCGAACTTGACCGGCGCGAACTTCCGAAAAGCGACGCGGTGATCGATCCTGGGTCGCAGCGGGCCGAGACTGAGCGATTCCAATAGTAGCCGCAATCGCGTTAGCCTACGAGGCTCGTGCGGCATTTGTTTGCCAACAAGTCAACAGTTTCTCTTCTTGCGTTCTTTTGCTCCTGCGAGTATCCTGCTGGCGAGTGAGCTGGAGTCTAAAATTGAGCGATTACAATACTAATTACGGCATCCCTCCAGCGGCATTTGCTGGCCCCGACTACGAATTGCAACCGCCAATTGTCTCCCGGCGTGAAGTTCGGGAGCAGTTCATGCCTGAGCGAGGCGAGTCGCAAGTTGCATTGTTGCAGTTGCCGGCGCCAATTCTAGCGCCAGCGGTCGGAAGCGTTCTGGGGCCTCTGCCTTGGCATCAAATCGGCCAGCCATTGAGCGTGAGCAAGGATCGGGCTTCGTTCGGAAACCCGGATATAAACAACCGCGGCCACATGTTGGGCGCTTCGACGCTGGTGGTGGGCGTCGCTGCCCTTACCGGCGCACGCTTCGGCGGCGTCTACGGTGGCATGGCCGGTTCGCTTTTGGGCGGTGCCGCGATCAACGCCTATCGCGGGATTTCCTTTGCGGCGGACGGCTCCCCAGCAAGCGACCGCGAAGCGCTCATCAGCGCCACCTATGCGCTGCTGTCTGCCGGCCTGGCTGGGTACATTCTTTATCGTTATTCTTCGAGCAAGAAGCCCGTCGCTGCGGCGTACGCGAAAAACACTGACTCGCCATCGTGCGGTCAATCCACCAAAAACGGGCGTCGCAGTTGCGGCATCCGTCCCATTATCTGATGAAAAGGGGCTACATGGGCGGCAAAACAGTCATGGCCGATGCCCAGTTCGGCATTGCTCACATTCTTCGTCCGTTTGCTAACTTCAACGCCGTATACGCGGGCATTCCATCGTATCGGCAGATCATGGTTAGCGAGGTGGTGAATCCACCTGGCGGTGAAGCTCTTGACCCGCTCGCGGCGGCTGGTACTAGCGGCATCGACCCAAATCTTGTTCGCGGACTGCCGGTCCCGTTTGGGTCTCGCGTGGTCATTTGGATCCCGAAGATCATGCCGAATATCTTCCCGGAGATTCGCTACAACTGGTCGATAAGTTGGCGGCTTCGCAACGTCTTTGACTATCGACAAACGCGAGCTCCCTACCACTATCCGAAGCAGGGGCTCGGCGTTACCGATACGAGTACAGTGCCGCCTGGTCTTAGAACCGTGATCCCAGCAGCGAACCAGACCATAGTCTACACGCAGGAGCCGCAGCCAGCAGGGGTGACCGCCACGGTCGTGTCTTCGATGAGAATCGAAGACATTTCTGCCGGAGGCACCTACGGCCCAGCTCTCGTCGGGTCCAATGGCCTTCCGCTGACGCCAACCGGAGCGCTTGGAGCAATTCAACAGGGGTTGCTAGACCCGGCTGTGGTGGGATTTGGTGACGACGGCTTGGCTCAGGCCCCGTTTTACGAAATGCACGAAGTCCAAGCCGTAGGAGACGAACTTCTCATCGGGGTGTGGAGAGAGCCGGCAGAAGCGCCGAATGACGTATGGGATTTTGATAGTGTCGATTCTAGCCTGTTTACCTTTCTGGGAGATGGCCGGCGCGGACCAATGCCAGATGTTGGCGTTCTTGTAATGTGCGGTTCTTCTCCGTGACCTTTCCACGGTCTTCATGTCAATCAAGCATGGAACATCAAGGTTCTTCCCGAGAGGTGGGAGCGGCACGAGTGTCGGAGCAGAACCGCTCTGGCACCTGGCATCCCCGTACGTTGTCAATCTTATCGATCTAGGAAGCGAGGTTGCAATCGGTGCCAGCACGATGCTTGGCGCTGAAAAGTTACGGGTAGTCGGTGGCCTGGCGGTTGACGATGCGGCAGGGTCGGCGGCCTTCATGGAGTGGCGGCAGGGATCTGCTGCCGGCGTGGCCCCCTCTGGGGCCATGCGCTTTCGGTACAACGAGGGCGCCAACCTCGGCGAGGTGTCGTTTAGCGGCGCGGCTTACGTCCCGCTCGTCGCTCCGGCTGGTGGAGCTCCGGCAAGCGCAACCAGTCTGGTGAGCCATGTTGCTTATACCTGCTTGGCAAGTGTAAGTGTTGGGGATGCTGTGTACGTTGCAGGGGGAGACTATGCCGACAAGGCAAGCGCAAATACTGGATCACTGCACACCGCCGATGGCGTTGTTGCAACAAAACCAACGGCAAACACTTGTCATATATGCTACCATGGAGAGATCTCCGCTTTTACGGGTTTGATTCCTGGGGCGATCTACTACTTGAGCCCAGTGGTGCCTGGTGGCCTGGCAATCTATCCGCCTTCGCGGGAAAGCGGCGCGGTGCAGCGACTCGGGGTGGCTCGCAATGCGACGACGCTACTTCTGAATCCGCAGGTTGTGCCGCAAATTCTCAAAGAGCGACACGTCCTTACATTGCTAGATGTGGAAAACGGATTTATACTTTTGGGTGACGCGGCGATCCCGAATAGTCTTGTGCTGTGGACTAGCCGAGTTATGCTTGCAGAAGGTGACGATTACACAGTGTCTTACGGTGGCGCCCTTACTCGTGTGAGTTTTATTGGAGCGCTTGCTGTCGGCGGAATATCAGGTATAGAGATTGGCGATGTGATACATGCGGTCTATGCGATTGGCGCATAGCTGCTCACGACAACAGACACGAACGGGGAAAGCAACATCATGACTATTGGTAAAAAATTCATTGGCGACAATCAGGTTGACGGCGAGAAGGTTCAACTGCTCAACACCCAAGGCTTCATGGCCGTCAAATCCGACGGCTCTGAGCTTGAGCTGTTTGTGCTCGACGCATCGAACAACTTCCAGTTCACTCAATTGCCACGACACTCGGCTGCGCCGAGTTCGGCTGAGCACTTCGCGAACAAGGCGTATGTCGATGCACAGGTCGCCGCGGTCGTAAACAGCGCCCCGGCGGTGCTTGACACTTTGCGCGAACTTGCGGCAGCAATTGGCGACGACGCGAGTTTCGCGACCACGATGGCAACGTCGCTTAGCGACATGAGCACTGCGCTCAACGCTAGCATCGCAGCCGAGCAGGTTGCTCGATCCGCGGCTGACAGCACGCTTACTACGAACCTCAACGCCGAGATTTCGGCTCGAGGCGCTGCGGTCACTGCAGAGGCGAGTGCGCGTTCGACGGCAGATTCGACGGAAGCCACGGTACGCTCCGCTGCGGATGCGGCTCTGGATGCTGCTATTAGCGCGGAGGCTGCTTCTCGCGCGGCTGCCGACACCGCGCTCACCGCGGATCTCGATGCTGAAATTACGGCTCGAGGCGCTGCGGTCACTGCAGAGGCGAGTTCGCGTTCTTCCGCGGACACGGCTCTCGGTACCCGCATTGATAGCGAGGCTACTTCGCGCGCT
Source organism: Acidimicrobiia bacterium (assembly GCA_009694415.1). Classification (GTDB taxonomy): domain Bacteria; phylum Actinomycetota; class Acidimicrobiia; order IMCC26256; family JAENVU01; genus SHUZ01. The sequence continues at coordinate 18,249 of SHUZ01000027.1, read as the reverse complement.
TCCGCTGACACCACGTTGCAGGCAAACCTAGACAGCGAGACTGCCTCGCGCTCGGCGGCCGACAGCACCGAGCAGACTGCTCGCATCGCTGGCGACACTGCACTCACTACGGGGCTCAACTCCGAAATCGCCCGTGCTGGCGCCGAGGAACTCCGTCTCTCGGGCCTCATCTCATCCGAGACGCTCGCGCGTATCTCTGGCGACAGCGACCTCGATTCCCGCATTGATTTGATCGAGGGAGGCATGGTCGCGGGGGTGGTTTGGAAGTCCAGTCTCGCGAACATTACTGCGCTAAATGCACTGGTCGAGGGTAGCGTGCAACCCGGCTGGGCATATTACGTTCAGGACGAGGGCGACGTTTACATCGTCGTCGCAGACAGTGCCGGCGATCATCGTCCGAGCGGTTGGGTCAGCAATGGCTTCATCAAGGTCGCCGATTTCACTGAAATCAGCGGCCTGGTGACGACCGAGCGTAGTCGCGCGATGGCCTCGGAGGCGAGCTTGTCGTCGTCTTTGTCGTCGGAAATCAGCAATCGCCAAGCCGACGTAGACGCCGAGGAAGTTCGCGCTCGAGCGGCCGAAGTTGCGCTCTCGGCCGCGGTGTCTGCCGAGGCCACTCGGGCAGGGGGAGCTGAGACTACGCTCCAGGCGAACGTGGATGCTGAAGCAACTCGTGCTCTCGGCCAAGAGGCGGCCATTCGTAGCGAACTCGCAACAGAAGCGTCTTCGCGCGCGTCGGCCGACAGCGCGGAGTCTGCTGCGCGAATCGCGGCGGACTCTGCCACGAACTCGGCGCTCACCAGCGAGAGTAGCCGCGCAGCGGCTGCCGAGGGTGTCATCGCGACAAACCTGACAGCGGAAGGAGTCACGCGCTCGGACGCTGACTCCGCGCTGCAAGCGGTCATCGACGCCTTGGTGTTCAGCACATTCGTTGTTGGCAGCAAGGCCAGTTACACGCTGTCTGCTCTACAGATTGCTGCAGGTATCATTTCTCTCGGAGAAACCGCCGTGGCGAACACGGTTCATTTTGGCTCAGGTCGTGTCGTCTTCGTTGAAGACACTGATTACAATGTTGTGAACGCTGGTGGTGTCACCTCGGTGCGGTTCGCAGGCCCGTTGGCCTCGGGCGGCGTCGAAGCCCTCGTTGAGGGCGACGTCGTCAGCGTCAAGTACATGCACGCGGCTCGCTGAGAGTCCGGTGACGTGAGCCCCAAGGGGGGGATGGCGCGGAAGACATGTTCTTCGCTATCTCCCTCGGGGCTGTTTGCTGATGGGCACAAGTCGATCTCCCCTGCCGTGTGGACGGCGCCCGTTGGCACGACAACGGACCGAGCTGATTTTTCTGTCTTTGCGCCATTGCCGAGAGTCGCGATGCGATTTTCTTTGCGAAAGATGGTCTTGACGGCGGACCGCTCGCGTTCGACGGGATTCAGTGCTGAATCATGGTCGAATGCAAGTTGCCCTTGTGGCAAGATGCCCGGTCGAGATACAGTTGGCGAAGGAAGAACAAAATTGAAATACATCGAAGTGCCAGCGTCGGTTGCAGTGACCGACCCGAAGTTCTCGGCGAACACGGCTGCCGTGCTCGCGCTAGTTGAAATTCGCAGTTGTTTGAAGGCCACCAGCGGCATCCTTGAGACCGAGAACTCGGGCGAACGCGAGGTCAAAACATGTTGAGTTCTTGTCTTACTGTTGCCATTTGGCTTGTTGCGACTGCGATTGTGAACACGGCGCTGCGCTCAAAGACGTCGGAGGAATGGGTTCTGCTCGCGGAAACCAAGCCACGTCTGGCCGCCGTCATTCGGATCTTTCGGGCCGTTGGGCTTGATCCGAGCAAGCTGATCACTGCGCTGGCGGCGCTTTTGAACGCGAAGGCCGAGTCCCTCGCGGCAGAGCCTGTGCCAGTCAGTAAATTGATAATTGGTGGCCCAGGTGACAGTGTCGTCGCCGGGACCATGGGCGGTACGAACAAAGAGGCAGATAGAAATCATGACCCAGTCATTTGACGGCTTTGGAGATGTGATCGAGGCTGGTAGCGGCATCTTTGGTTCCAGCGACGGGCTGGAGGCATTCGACTCGGTGCGGCATCGCTACGCCCCCGAGGGCCTGGTTGTCGAGGCTCACTGCGGAGCGTGTGGTCGAGCTCGCCACCTGACAATTGATTGGCCAGAAGTAATCGCACTGAAATACAACGTGTCTCCGAGTGAGGCATACAGCCAGCATCCGGCAATGAGGCAGTATGCCTCGCCGTGGATGAACACCTCAGCAGCGCAAGCGAGGGGCGTGGCGTACGCTTGGTACCCCCAAGGAGCTGTCAGGTGTAGCAAGTGTGGCACTGACTTTTCGCGTGCGCTGATCCGACCGGGAGAGTGCGACGGGCACCTCCAAGAGGCCCGCCGCAACGGGTGGATGCCGCCGCAGGCCGAGAGGGCGTTCTCGCAGCAGGCTGCCGGCGTAGCCCGACAACTCGGCCGTGGCTAACGCGCTGGGGACCGCAGTCGATCTCGATATGATCGCGGCTGCGATTTTGCAGCCGCACTTCGATGCGGTGCGCGACATCTTCGTCGAGTACCACAAAAAAAATGGCATTTGTGCAGACGAGATAAGCAAGGTAAAGTTGCTCGTGGACGGTCGCGCTCACGATGCCGAGCGGCACTTCGCGGCTACAACCTCGACCGGTAAGCAGATCATCATCGCGCCAGAAGGTGCAGATTTGCCGACCGAAACGCTGGTTGCGATTACCTGTCACGAGTTTGGCCATGCTGCCGACTTCTTACATCCGGGCAGATGGCTCGTAGATGATCGCAGAAAACCGGCGGTGTGGGTGACCGACGAAGTGTCGGATAAAAAAAAGAAGATTTTCTGGCGCCGATGGAACGACCGTAGCACCGACGAAATAGAATGGGCGGCCGACGCTATTGCGTACACTGTGACCGGGAAGCGAGTGGGATATTGCGGCCCTTGTTTGCTGCAGTGCTTCGACGGTCAAGAGCGCCCGGCTGGCTTGCGTTAACGAACCTGGCATGTCGCTTGGAAACAAGATGGAACCAAAGCACATCGCGCTCGGGCTCGGCATCGTTGGCGGCGCAACCGTTGGCCATTGGGGCTACAGTCACCTCTTCATTGATGGTTTGACGCCGGATGAAAAGAAGAATATGGCCGGCTTTGCTGTCGCTTCTGGCTTGCTTCTAATCGCCGGGGCACTCGGGTTTGATAGTTGGCTGAGCGTCGAAGGCATCGGCGGCAAGGTTGACAAGTTGGCGGCCGGAAAATGAGCCTATTGCGAACCTTCTGGCGCTTTGTCGCGGTGGCTGCAATCGCCATTTTTGGTTTTGCGTGTAATGCGAACGAACTGCAAATTCAGGCTCAGACAGCGAATGCAGTGGCCGCCGCTGCCAACAGTACGCTTCCCATCTTGGTCGCCAACTATCGGCTCGATGGGCTTGAGGCTATCGCGCAGGCCGGGACTGCTGATGAGGCGCAACGTGGTGTTGCTGCCGTGAAGGCCAAGTGGGCCGCCGTATGGAATGGCTGGGAAGCCCTTCGTATCGCCGAAGACGACTGGGCCAAGGCGATAGAGCAACGAGGAGCACTTGCGCCGTCCCTTCGGGCTCTGGTGGTGGCCTACTGCGCGTTGCTTGCGGTTTGGCCAGATGGCATTCCTGTGGTACCGTTGGCGCCGCTTCGATGCGGGGGTGCGCCTTGAGTCTTCATCGAGATGTTCAGCAAGTTCTTGAGGAAGTTGCGGAGGTCGCGCAGGTTCTCGGCGTGGCCTTGCCTGGGCCAGCGGGGATAGTGGCGAGAATCATAGGGGCAGCCATGGCGCTCGGGGTGGAGCTCGCTCGCGCCGGCAAAGACCCGGAAATAGAGATCAAGCGGATATTGGCGTCTGACCCATACCTCGACGAGGTTCACGCGGAGTGGGACCGAGTGATAGCCGCTAAGTTTCCTGACAGGAGCACATATTCGCAGCACTCCCTGCCGTCGATAGACGCAAAGGCTGACACTGTTCCGGCTGGTGACCCTTACGATGGAGATGGAACTTGAATATCGAGATTAGGTTTACCAGGAACACGGTCGGTGACGGTCGCCGCTGCCCAGTTAGTTTTCATTTGTCGGTCGATAGTCGTGACGAGGCAGAGTTGTTGGTGGCTGGCATCGCCGATGCCTTCGACGAGTTCGCTCCGGGCTCGATGACGGTGGAGTTGGCCTCGTTGCACGAGTAATGCGGGTTTATGAAATCGGTACCGAACCATCCTTACGCCTTGTGGCATGCAGGGCCAAGCGGTTCTGGTCAGTGGTACATCGATTTGCGATGCAGCTACTGTGGTGACTCTTATCGAAAACCGTGCCTCACGCCGTCCCGAACCAACTGGTGGGTGTATCGGTACGCGCTCGAGCACGCGCACGGTTTTCGCCCAGTGGCAGGCCCGAGATGACTCGGTCCGCAAAGCCAGATGTTGTGTTGTGGGCTGGGCCGGTTGCCGGTTTCCAGATCCCAGGAGCGACCGTGCCAGGTGCCGTCGAGCATTATTTTGTATGCACCGGCAATGGGGCCCCGCCGCCGGCTTGCAGGAGCTTCTACGAGACAGATGCCAGTGGCCGATACTTGCCCAAGTTGCTCGCACGAGCTGGCTTGTCGGAGGACTCGGTGGGGCGCATCTTCCTCGGCTCATTCAGCGCAGGCGGCGGACTCTGGAAGCGCGTCCTAAGCGTTCCGGCTGACCGCGCCAGAATCACGGCTGCGGTTCTTGGCGATTCGGCCTACGAGGCAGCCCCGCCGAACAACCCTGTGCCTGTCGAGGGTTACGTTCAGTTTGCACTGGAGGTAATGGGCGACCAGAACAAGTTTTTTTTCGCGTCCGTGTCGAGTAATCCAAATCCGTCCACGGAGCAACCTGGCGTCGTGTACGCCTCTGGGTCGCAAACTCTGGCGGCTACAAGGGCCGAGATAGAGCGCAGATCGGGTCGCTCGTTCCGAGTTGGCGGGTCACTCCCGCTTAGCTACCAGCCTGATGCGCTCTACACAATCGGCAATAACCTAATCTTCGCAGACTTCGGCCAGACGCGAGGAGCGTCGAGCCAAGCGCATCAATTCCACGCGAACTCCGCACCAGACTTCTGGCGCAATATTCTTCAGCCGTGGTTGGCGCAAAGCGGAGCTGGCAGAAGTACGGGAGACGTGTGGCCGTGGATTTTCGTTGTTGCGGTCGGAACTGCCGCTGGTTATTGGGCGTACGGAGCATGGGAGAGTCGTCATGAGTAAGCGTATTGGCATTAGTGAAAAAGTTAGACTGCCTGTTTTGAGTGACGGTAGCGCTCTGCCGTTAGCAGAACCGTTGGTGGACAGCGTGATACTACCAAGGGATAAAGACAAAAAGGAACGCCTCGAATGGCTCGTGGCCAAGGGCGCGGTCGAACTCGGCGGCCTGGCGGATACCAGAGGAAGTTGGATGAGCGTCAACCGGCACGTCGTCCTCGACAGTGGAATTGGCAAGCGGAGTATGCCAAGTGCTCGAGAGCAGCTCGATGTGCTGTTCTCGGAGCGACACATCACGATCTACGTTGACCGTGACAATTCCGATCCCGTACGGATCGCGGTAAATCCACCATTTTCAAGCGGGGAACGTCACGAAATATTCGTAGCAGCAGGATACAAAAGCAACAAGCCGTCTGTTTCGACCAAGCCGGTAATAGCTACGCTCGGTCTTCTCACGGAGACGAGCAAGATGGGTTGCTATAGTTTCAACCTTCCGGCGGGGCCACCAAAGCTGGGTGGAACGTGTCCTGCTGCTGGCCTCGGATTCATGTACAGCACCGTGGGGGACATCGTCAAGTCTCAGAATGGCAAGCGAGATCCAGCCGTTGAGATCGACATCGAGAGGTTCATCTGCAACGGCTGCTATGCGATCAAGGGGGCCTATGGAAATCCCAGCACAGTCGCCGCAATGCAATTGAGACTGCATGTTGTAAGGGAGTTACTTGGCAACGAGGGCAAAGCTAGTAAGCGCAGTAGTAATGTTCACTTTGTCAGCGCGGACGACTTCGAGTTTCTCAAAGGCTACGGTAAAAGCAAAGGCGTCAATAAACCGCACTTGGTGATCGCGCTCGGAGCTGCCGATCACGGCGCCATGGTCAGGCCGGCGAAGATCGGCTTCAGTGACGTGATGATCATGGCTATATCGGAGGCTCGGAGCAAGGTTCGCGAGAGACGAGAGAAGCTCCGCCACTTTGGTTATACTGCGGCTGATTACGAAAGGTCTGAGGAAGCGTTAACGTGGCTCGCTGCTCGAAAGACAATTAGAAAGCTCCTCGCTGCAATCGACGCTGCCAGTAGCGACGGTGCTAGTGTAAAACTGGTGAATCAATTGGATGCTGTGCTTGCCGAGAGTCACATGACGATTGACGATGCGCTGTCGAATAAGGCGAAGCACAAAAAGGTATTTGCCGATTGGCAGTTGCCAGATCCTGACTACTTTCGCATTCACGACGCTGGGGACATGTACAGCGATGCCTACTTCAGGTCATGGCTGAAGGTGTGTCGCCACTTCTCTTCTGGCAGCAACGCTACGCGATTTTGGGCTCCCACCCGGATGTGGGCTTTCGCTGGCGGACTAACTGACAAATCTCTGAAAGAGATCCCAGAAAATCTTGCCATGCGACCATCGACGTTGCATTTCCGAGATGCAGCTCCGACTCGCGACTACTTGGATTCTCTCGGCCTGCCGAGATACCGGAGCGGCGAAGGTGGCGGCCTGTCGGCTGCAAGCGGCTCGGCCCCGGAGTTGCCGTCTAAAAGTGACTATAAGTGCCCAGCGTACGAGCATTGGACCAAGGGTGGAGGGGCACTCGTGCTGAACAATAAAACGAAGAAGGGCGTCGGCGGGACTTGCATCACCGCTAAGGGGCCGAACGGTGAAAATGGCTGCCGAGCATGTTGGCAGTACAACGATACTGTCGTGTTTTACGAGGAGCACTGAGCAGCGATGAGCCAAGAACTGAACCGACTGGCGAACCAGTTTTTCTATTAGTCCGACTTCGTTCCGAACCCGGAGCCGATTGTCAACCAGAGCGAGTAATTGAAGTGACTAAGGCAGAACTGAAAGCAATTTTGGCCGACCATGCGTTGTGGCTGAGTTCATATGAGGCTGAAGGTTCAAGAGCGGACCTCCGCAACGCCAACCTCAGCAACGCCAACCTCAGCAACGCCGACCTCCGCAACGCCTACCTCCGCAACGCCGACCTCATCAGCGCCAACCTCGAAGATGCCAACCTCGAAGGCGCCAACCTCGCACACGCCAACCTCGAAGGTGCCAGCCTCCGCAACACCGGCCTTGAATACGCCAACCTCAGCAGCGCCATCCTCCGCAACGCCGACCTCAGCAACGCCGACCTCAGCAACGCCATCCTCCGCGAGGCCAACCTCCGCGAGGCCAACCTCCGCGAGGCCATCCTCCGCAACGCCAACCTCGCAGACGCCTCCCTCGCACGCGCCGCCCTCAGCGACGCCAACCTCGAAGGCGCCAACCTCGAAGGCGCCAACCTCGAAGGCGCGATATTTGATCAGGCCGGCAACCTGCACCTGACTCGGGCGCTCGGGCGAATGACGCGCTCTGTCTCAAAGATCAAGAAACATCCGTTGAAGGCCGGAGCCTTCAAGAAGCTGTTCCCGAACGAATTTGAAAAGGTGAAGTCTTTCTCGCAGGGCAAGGACTTCACGCCAGAACTGCTCGAACAACTCATCAAGAAACATGGGTTTTACTGGTCAGTGGTGCCTGGGAAGTATTCCAGCTCCGCACAGCGAGTGTGCTCGAACGCCAATAAGGTGCTGATGCTATGTGTAGACATAAGCGACCCTGTGTACTCAGACACAGATAGACGCCTCTTTGGATCCGTGAAAGAGATTTCCGTGCGTAGCGGCCACCCTGTCTCCAAAAAAACAAGCTTGTTCACGGTCGGTTGGGTGCGGTACTGCGAATTTCCTGACCGCATCTTGATCGAAGAGGTCCAAAGCGACGTCGGTGGCGTCAGGAAGGGGCTCAAGGACGAAGGCTTCGTTGCTGAGCTTGCCGAAGGAGGGGTCAGTGCTGAAGACTTGGACCGATCCATGGCCTTGATGCAGCCGTTCTCGGAGCGGTTTTACGAAGACGCAATCGGCCTCATCTTCGACATGGCCGAGGAGCAGGGCAAGAATGTCGAGATGCTCGACTACGCGCAGAAGAAAGAGTTCGGCTCGCCAAAGAGCGTCTATTCTGACCTGCCCAAGTCGATGGGGATGAAGCTCGCGCCGAGCGAAGCGTTGCCGGAGATCGGCAAAGTGTGGTCCTATACGCCGAACCGAAGAAAGAAGCAGCGATGAGCCTGGAAGCGCAACATCAGGCTGCTCGCGGCATCATGGCGCAAGCGTTTGAGAATGTGTTGGCAGTACAACGATACTGTCGTGTTTTACGAGGAGCACTGAAATGGGCAAGTTAACGAGGCTATCAAACCAGTTCTTTTTCGGTGGCGACTATGTGCCGAACCCGGAGCCTGTCATTGAGATCATTGACAGCGGTGCGCTACTCAATGAGTTCATCGTTGAGTTCCAGCAGTCTGGCGGCGACATCGATCAGTTTAGTGAGAGCGAGTGGACAGAACTGCTCCAGAAGCGGTTCGGTGTTGACGAGGAGGATGTAGCAGACTTTCTAGAAAAGTTGGCAAGCTTCGGCGTAGTGGACAACGAAGGAGAATGGCAGTGACATTACACGACCAGTTTGAAGAGTTAAAGTCGGCACACGCAACTGGCGAGTCAGGTGGCGAGTTGTCAGTTGAGATAAGCCGATTGTGCCAAGCGGTGCTCGTGCGAGCAGAAAAACTCCTCGACAAGGCCAAGCGGGTCAGGGGTGATAGTCCCGAAGCTGGTGATATGGAGGCAGAGGCCGAAAGCCTTCTGGGCGTGCATTCGCAACTGCATGCGGCTTACGTTGTCTCGCTACTGGTACGGTCATGACTGCCGGCGACATTCATTCCGCGGGCGGCTACCGTGAGTCATTGGGGTCAGCAGCGCTGGCCTCGAACTGTGTGTTCTGCCGCAGGCCGCTGCTGGACGTCGAGAGTATCGAACGGGGATACGGACCCATCTGCGCCGAGAAATATATGCTACCTCATGGAGAAGGCGGCATTATCGACGATAAAGCGTTGGGCGCAGCCATGGAGTCGGCGCCACCAGAATTAAGTTCAGCATTGCGAGCTGTTGTCAAGTCTGGAGATGGTAGGGCTATCGTGAACAAGGCGGTGTGGCACGCCTCACTCGCGGTCAGTTTCCCAGACCTCTACAAGAACTCTGTTGTTTCGTGCTGCCAGAGAATTGCTTTGGCATGCGGATTTGGCCTCGTGTCGGATCGGCTCAAGGTGTTTTACCTTGGCAAGTCGGACACAAGGATAAAGCTTGTTCGTCAGTCAGTTGGCCTTGTGGCTGTCAGCGCTCCTTACCTCGCAGCGCTTGTGTCTGGAATGCGCGGGATTCCTGGGCGTCGCTGGGACGGGAACGCAAAACGCGATGTGCTACCAGACTCGTCTCTCCCTAATCTTCTGGCGGTGTTGAGCGCTTGCTACCCAGGACAGTTAATGGATTTTTACGGCGAAATTGTGCCGATCCCTCTTAGCGTGCATATCCCGCCGCCGAAGACAATGCCTGCTGGAGCTCCGACGCGGGCCACTGGTGATACCGGGAAGGTTTCAGACCGTATACCGTTTAAGCACGGGGATCGCGTTGTTGACCCGAGCGGTAAGGAAAAATATGTTTGCTGGCTGAAGTCAACCGCCGGAGATCAGAGAATCGGTCTTGGCGATTCGCCGACTCAAAGGGGGAATTTGGAATTTTACGGGTGGGGGGAAGTTCAGTTGAAGCCGATGGCTCAGGTCGCAAAGGAGGAAGCGGCCAACTACCAGGAGACGGCAAAGGATGCGCGAGCACACTCTGCGCCGATGCCTACTCCGGCGGCTGTCAAGGTGCGCGCGATCCCAGAAGTTGCCTTCCCGCACCAAGTGCAAGGAATTCAGTGGCTCGACAGCGTGCGACACGGGCTCCTGGCGGACGAGCCTGGCCTCGGCAAGACGATGCAGGCTTGTGCTGCTGCAGACGCTCGCGTTCTGATCGTTTGTCCTGCGGCCATGAGGACAGATTGGATGCGGGAAATGCTCAGATGGCGGCCAGAGTTCATGGGCGTCATCGTGACTTCTCGCGAGCCGCGCGACAAGTCGGTCTACGAGAAAGCTGACTTCATCGTTGTAAATTACGACGTGCTCGAGTGGCACGCTGACACGTTGCTTCAGGTTGAGATTCGCACTCTCATATCCGATGAAAGTCATTATGTTAAGACGCTAAAACAGAGCGGCAACAAGAAGGAGCTATCAGGAAGTAGGCGCGCTCTTGCTCTCGCTAGACTGGCAAAGCATGTGAAGCACAAGCGGTTTCTGTTGACAGGCACTCCGATCATGAATCGGGCAATTGAACTGTGGCCACTGCTTTTCTTGATCGATCCGATGCGCTGGGGTAGTTATGTAAAATTCGGGGTTCGATATTGTGCTGGAAAGCTTAAAAAAGTTTATCTCAAGGGCGGCGGCGGCAAAAGTATCCAGACATGGGACTTTGGCGGAAGGAGCAACGGGCTCGAGTTGCATAGTATCTTGACAAGCACTTGCATGTTGCGACGAACCAAGGATATTTTGGATCTTCCAGAGAAGACCCGCTACTCAATAAAAGTAGCGCTCGACGAAAAGACCGCGAAAACATACCTCGAAGCCGTTGCGGACTTCGCAAAATGGGTCAAGAAAAACGGCGGCTATGCCGCCATTGTAGCCCACCACAAGGCCGAGGTGATAACGAGAATGACGGCGCTTCGATACCTTTGTGCGATTGGAAAGATCGACGTCGCGGCCGAGTGGTGCGTGCGGCACTTTGATGGCACCGGTAGGCCGCTAGTGGTGATGGCGCATCATCGAGATGTTACCGTTGGGTTGGCAGAGCGATTGTCAAATACGGACGTGGAGAGCGCAGAAGGAACTCGCAAGCTAAGGGTAGGTAAAATCCTTGGCGGCATGAGCGACAGTCAGCGAACGGACGACAAGGATGCTTTTCAGCGTGGAGACTTGGACGTCATCGTGTGTTCGATTCAGGCTGCCGGAGTTGGTCTTACGCTTACGGCAGCTAGTGACACTTTGTTTGTGGAGCGAACTTGGGCGCCTGCTGCGTTGGTTCAGGCAGAGGACCGCATCCACCGCATCGGCCAGAAAAACAAGTGCGTGATCACCTACCTCGACGCGACCGGTACTATCGACGATGCCATTGGCACATTGCTGATAGCCAAGCAGAAGACATCGGCATGTATCATTGACGGCGAAGATTTGGACGAAGACGAGGCTGTCATTAGGATCTTTGGCACTATATCCCAAGCCGGCGGCGTCACGCCGAACGGCAGACCAGGGGCGCTGCCGCTTGTCGAGTGGCAATCGGCAGACGTCTTCTGAAGTTCGCAGGATTTTGGCTAACTTGTGACCGCGTCAGAATAGTGTTGCTTTTGTGGTCTCCGTCTGTCAGCGTGTTGACAAGGTGGCAACACGCCACTAACCTTGAGACAAGGAGAGAGACAAAATGTCCACAAAGTCAGAATTCATCATCAGCATGCCGAATGAAACCGCCTCGGAAGTCGTGAAGCAGGGCAAGCTCAAGCATATGGAATTCAGTGCAGCTTATGTATACGCTGTGCGGTCAGACGCGAAGAAGAAGAAGTCTGACCTGTCTGCAATCGGAGAGAAGCTCGGGGAAAACCTTGCGGCTATTCCTGCTGTGCGACGCGGCCGACCGCCGAGGGTTGACTCTGCGACCCGCGTCGCGACCGTGGTCTGCGACACCGCGAGTTCCGCCTTTGGCCACGCAGAGTCAGATGCGACGCTTCTGCTTCGAGCTATGATCGTCGAGGCGGGCATCAAAAGAACGATGGAAATCGTAGAATCTTTGCGTCTCGGCTAGACTGAGCCGCGGAGCTTGCAAGTGCAAAGCAACCCGTCGTCGTTGTGCGCGACGGGTTGCTTTTTGGCTGAGTTGGTGTGCGATGGGTAAAGAACTCAAAGTTGGTGATCGCGTCGTTAGTTCTAGTGGCCGACCTGGCGTGGTGACTGCTGTAGCTCACTACGACGTGCGAGTGCAGTGGGACTCGGACGATGAGTTTGTTTACTGTTTCAACAAGCGTGACGGTTTCATCCTCCCTGCGCCGAGCACCTCGTCCGGAGCGCTCGGCGATGATTAGCAACGAGCAGCGAGCAAAATGAACCGACATCCAGCAAACAACGCGGGTTAGGTTGCAGAGCGCAAATACTATGAGTTTGAACGCAAGCCAGCAGGCTGCTGTCGATCATGGGGAGGGCCCGGTCTTGATCGACGCCTGTCCAGGCAGCGGCAAGACTCGCACGCTGACGCACCGGGTGGCCAGCCTAGTCGCGAGAGGCGTTCCCCCGAATCGCATCTTGCTCGTGACTTTCACCAACCGGGCAGCGAAGGAGATGGTGTCGCGCATCGGCAAACTCGTGCCGAATGGCCAGGCGAAAGAAGTGTGCGCTGGGACGTTTCATGCGATTTGCTTGCGGCTCTTGCGGGGGTTCGAGTGCGATGCACAGCGCGAAGGGCGAAAGGCCGGCTTCTCGGTCTACGACGAGAGCGATACAGTCGGATGCGTCGGGGCGGCCATTGGCGAGCTCGGACTAGACAAAGCGACTTTGCAGAAGTCTTACTGGCGCTCTCGGATCAGCTCGTGGAAATCTCGGGGGTGGGTGTGGCAAGATTGTCGCGATGACGCCGCTGACGCCGCTGACGCGGCTGGCTACGGCAAACTTATATGGGAGCGGTACGAGGAAATCTTGCGCCACAACGGGGCAATGGATTTTGACGACTTGCTCAATGTAGTTATGCGCCGGGCCGAAGCTCGAGACGAACTTGGCAGCAGTCTTCGATCTCGGTGGAGTTATATCCTCGTCGATGAGGTACAGGATGTTAACGACGTCCAAGCTCGCCTCATCAAGGCACTGGCGTCGCCAGCTAGAAACGTCGCTGCCGCTGGAGACGTTTTTCAATCGGTCTACTCGTTTCGCGGCGCAAACCCGCAGCACATCAAGAGCTTCGCCAGTGAGACTTACCCCGATGCCAAGGTGATCCAACTGAGCGACAACTACCGCTCAACCCAGAATATCGTGGCGTGCTTTAACTCGTTGGTCGATGGGGCACACGCGCTGTCTCGCGCAGAACTGGGCGACAAAGTAGTCATCTCTGGTTTCCGTGATGCCTCCGCAGAGGCGCGGTCTGTTGTCTCTGCCATTAAGAAGAAAATCAACAGCGGAACGCCTCCTGATGAGTGCGCTGTGCTCTATCGGGTGCATGCTCTGAGTCGAGCGATAGAGGATGAACTGCGGCACTGCGGAATTAGCTATAAAGTCTTCGGCGGCCTGAATTTCTACGACCGCAAGGTCGTCAAGGATGCGATGGCGTATTTGCGTTTAATCTCGAACCCAGACAGTGATCTGGACTTCGAGCGCATCGTCAACGAACCGCCTCGTGGAGTTGGACAAAAGACGGTAGACAAGGTCCGCCTTCAAGCCAGGCTTGCCGGCAAGAGCCTATCCGCTGGCCTCGGCGATGCAATTGCCTCTGGAGAGATCACTGGTAAGGCGCAAGACGGCTTGCGAAACTTGTTTTATCTATGCAAGCAAAGTCGCGAAGTCCTTGAGGACAGCCAAGATAAAGCCATATCTCGCATGGCAGATTTTATGTTTACAGCCAGCGGTTACCGGTCCGCGCTCGAAGCGAAGCGGAAAAAATACGAGGGCGAGCGCAAGGCGGCCGAAGCAGAAAGAGTCGAGCAAGACCGACTGAACTTCGATGCAGTGGTTGATGCTGTGGCGGCCTACGAGGAGCGGGTCGAGAGTCCGTCGCTGGCTGGTTTCATAGATGAGGTGGCTCTCTTGTCGGCGCAGGACGAATCTGCTGGCGACAAGGTGAGCTTGATGACGTGCCACTCGGCCAAGGGACTCGAGTTCGATGCCGTGTGGGCCGTCGGTTTCGAGCGCGGCATCCTTCCCTTCGCGATGGCCAAGACCAAGGAAGACCTCGAAGAGGAGGCGCGGATAGCCTACGTTATGTGCTCTCGTCCGCGCAAAATGCTGGCGCTGTCGTATTGCGACGAGCGTATGCTTTACGGCAAAATGGTGTCGTCTGGGCCGAGTCCGTTGCTCGGCCGCATTCCCGTCGGGTGCAGCGCGTGGAGGGACCGCGACGACAAACTGTCGAGACTTGCTCGCGACAGTGCCGCCACTGAGTAAACGAGGTCGGGATCACGCTCACTAGCGCCGCCCAGATGGCACTCCGGCAGATCGGAAATGTCGCGGCTAGGCTGAGCCGCAGGGCTTGTAAATGCAGAGCAACCCGTCGTCGTTGTGCGCGACGGGTTGCTTTGGGGCTGAGTTGGTGTGCGATGGTTAAAGAACTAAAAGTTGGCGACACTCCCTGGCTCCGATCTTCAAAGCACGCCCAGCGCTTTGTCGTGCATGCTTTGAAGATCGGAACTTCTCGCCAACCAAGGAACAAGCACCATGACTAACACGCCATCCACCCATTCACCTATCGACGCCGCCACGGCCAGCGACGCTCGCGTGGCGTGGGAGTCCGCCGCCGCCGCCGCCGCCGCGGCCTACGAGGCATGGAGCGGAACCGGACTCGGTTACGCTATCCTTTCGCGATCCGCCCTCGCCGCGGCAGTCACGGCCTACAAGGAATGGGTCCGCCTCGACCAAGTAGCCAGCGACGCTCGCGTGGCGTGGGAGTCCGCCGCCGCCGCGCATGCTCTATCAGTCCACCACCAACCAAATATTCGCGATTGACCTTAATATCAAAAAGCAGCGTTTTTACGCAGTGGTCGGTCGTCGGCTGGATGCCCATCGCGGAACCTTGGTATCTGTTTCGGCCTGGTGGTGGCGCTCCGGCAGATCGGAAATGTCGCGGCTGCGGTCGTGCGGCTGCGGTGTGCGCGCCATGCATCCGTGATACAGTCGCCAGAACATGAAAGCAGACGGATGGAGCAAGGCTTGGCGAGATGGGCGCATCGTCCACGAATGGGACTGGCTTCGCATCGAGGACCGCGGGCGCGTCGTGGAAGTGCGAGTGTCGGCTGATGCCGTACGCATTCGAGAACCGGATGGGCTGTTGGTGCGCGAAAGCGCTGGGGCTTATGCCTGCCAACTGGTTGCCGACTGTCTCGGCGGACTGCTGCTGACAGCTAGGCTAGTTGAGTTGCGGCACCTGGCTGCCACCGTGAAACTTGAGCCGCTTGTGGCATCGCTGATCAAACCAAGCGGAACCGTCGGCAATGTCAGTGCTCGGGAGGCCAGCGCCGCCATTGACGTCGCCATCCTGCGTGAATGCGGTGCGAACAACCCGCGGTTCGTGAGCAATGTCGGCAAGCACTTCGTGCTCGACTCGAAGTGCTCAACCATGGTTTCCGTCAACCACGGCTGGCTCGTCAGGGACCAACCGTGGCGCGGGACGCCGGCCACGAAAGCCGTCAGCGCCAAGGGGTGGTTCGTGTTGCAAAATCGCGGAGCCGCGCACACGCTAGGGCCGAGCTCGGACCAGGACGACTACTCGCAAACGATCTTACTGGTAGCAAAAACGTGCGTGCTCGACGGCGTGGTGGTGCCCACAGAGAGACTCTACCGAGAGGCCGAATTGGCCTATCTCGTGTTGCACGATGGAGTTGCGTTGCCGTGGTCGAGGCAGCCAGGTGTCCCGTTGCTGCCTGATGTGAGTAGCGGCTCTCTCGCGCTTGCCTCGCTACAATCGCAGCCAACACTGAGGCGTGGCTCTGCCTCTCCTGCCGTTTGTCGTTGGCAGGAGTTGATCGCAGCGAAGGTCAGTGGATTTTTCGACGATACCACCGAATTGGCCACCAAGGCTTGGCAGGCTTCACGCGGCCTGCAACCCGATGGTATCGTCGGGCCAAAGAGTTGGGGCGCGGCTATGTTGCCGACTGCGTCGCAATCCTCGGCGCTCGTCGCTGAACTGCCTGTGCCACTGGCCAAGATGTCTTTCGAGTTTATACAGTCGAAAAATTACACCAAGGGAAGAAAAGGCAAAGTTGACCTCGTCGTCCTTCATTCGACCGAAAATCCAATCACCAAGGGTGTCGCCCGCAATGTCGCCATGTGGTTCGGAGGCACGTCGGCTCCTTCTGCGAGCAGTCACTACGTTGTTGGTCATGATGAGACTATCCAGTGTGTACTCGAGTCGGACACCGCCTGGGCGGCTCCAGGTGCGAATCACAACGGCGTGCAAATCGAACAGGTTGGCCAGGCTGCTAAGACCGACTGGCTTGCCGGTGACGGCCTGGCGGTGATCTCTTCGAGCGCCAAACTGGTCGCCGCCATCTGCGCTCGTCACGGGATCCCCGTCGAGCGGGTGGACGCCGCCGGCTTGCTGGCCGGAAAACGCGGGATCACATCCCACGCTGCGGTTTCGGCGGCGTTCAAGCGGAGCGACCACCAAGATCCCGGCATGAATGGCGACCGCCGCTGGCCTTGGGCCGAATACTTGGCGCTGGTGGCAGCAGCAACTAACGACCAAAGCAACACCTAATGTTTGACAACTTGGCCTTGTCTTGTGCTAGCCTAGCGTGGCTTTGGCAGCATATCTTGAGATGTTCTCTCAGTTTGGTCTTCCGGGTCTTGTGATCGGGTTGCAGTGCGTGTGGATATGGCGTCTCGATAAGCGATACCAAGCTCTCACCGAGGCTTACATGGCCGAGGCTGACGCCAGAGTGCAGGATGCCAAGGCGTTTAACGCGCTGTCGCTGGATCTGCAAGCCAAGGTTATCGAGTCCGTGGCGACCATCGGGAACTTGTTTCACGAACACGATCAAGACGTAGGCAACGGTTCTTCTGAGAAAGATCATGACTAAACAAGCGAAGTGTTTGTCGGATAGCGATTTTAGCGTCGAGCAATACAAAAAGACAATTGCAGAAGTGCGTGGCCGCGCGATGCAACTGGTCGAAGAGATCACTCCCGAGAAGATCAGGGAAAAACTGAAGTCGATGCCGAAACGACGGGCCGTCAGAGCCTCATCCGAGGCACCGACGTCGGGTGACGTCACCAAGTCTCAGCATGTAGACCCCGTGGAGTCAGTCCGAAGCTGAATCAGCGGCACTGTGGAAGCGATTTTGTCCGTAACATGCCCAATTCGCATCGAGAGCGAATTGAACCGTAGAGATCATTGGAGTCGTAAGAGCTCCCGAGCGAAGAAACAAGGTGAGCTTGTCGTCCTGATGCTTCGCACCGCGAAGAAGGCAGATCGCAAGGCTCTGGTCCCTCCTTATGTGGTGCGCCTTACTCGCATCGCCCCGCGGCCGATTCACGACAGCGACAACCTCGTTAGCGGCACGAAGAAGGTCCGCGACACGGTCGCAGCATTCCTTGGTGTGAGTGATGCGGACTTGCTCGGCGACGGCCAGGTGCGCTGGCTTGTCGAGCAAGAGAAGGGTCGCGACTATGCGCTGCGGATCGAAGTGTGGAGACAACCAGCCTAATCCGCTGCTCTCACTCCCTAAGCTGGTCCAGCGTTCGGTCGCACCAGTCCTAGCCATGATTCACCTCACCAAGTCGTCGACTTATGTCATCGTATGATTCATCAACTGACGCGTAGAAAAGAAACTTTCCAACTCGAAAGACGTCCTCACCATCGGCGCCGGCGCCCAGATCATAATCGGACGAAACGAACACTGCAATTTTGTCCGTAGCGCCCTCAGAACCGATCAATGTTTCAATTGCAACGTCAAACGAACGTCGATCATGAAACTCATACGATGATAAACCCAATTCTGGATCTGAACACCATAGTTTCGTCTTTGGGTCTTGTTTGGGCGATGAGAGCGCTGGCACGTAAACCTGTTGATCCTTCGCGTCTGCTTCAGTCTTATGCCAAGCACCAGCATAGCATGAAAACCCACGTTTCAAGTCACCAGAAACGTCATTAGTATCCCTTAAGAAATATCGAGAGCGAGTGACAGATCCCTCCTTAAGAATAAGGAGCTGCTTTGGATTCCACTTCGACGTCACCTTGAGCTGTCCGCCGCTGAAGTACCGAACCTCCGCAAGGACCGATGGCTCACCCAAAGCGGAGGCGACCATGATGCGATGGTTGCCCTCGCTGACCCAAGGCTGCCCGAATGGAT
>SHUZ01000026.1 GCA_009694415.1 Acidimicrobiia bacterium | reverse complement strand
CCGTACTGATCTTCGAGGATCATGAAGATTCCCGAAAGGCAGTCCTTGACCAGGGACTGCGATCCAAATCCGAGCGCTACGCCAATAATGCTGATGCTCAGGCCGATTGCTGCGAGATTGACGCCGAGTTCACGCAGAATCATCATGGTCGTCGTAATCCAAATCACGGCGGCAGCAATGCTCCGCATAACCGCGCCAAGTGTCTCCGCGCGCAATGCGCGACGATCGGTTTCTTGCACCGAGATCTCAATCTTCGAGATGCCCGTCCGCTTCTTCAGTGCCGAGATTTGCTTTCCTGTTTCCTCCTTGGACAACTTACGAACTGTGCGCCCAATTAATCGGCGGGAAACCAGCACGGCGACATACGCGACCGCAACCAGCACTACGGACTTCAGCACCGGAGAAAAGAAATCGGCCGCCTTCGCTACATTTTGACTACCGGTTAGGTCATAAACGGACGCGCAAACCCAAGATTGCAACTTTGGTTGACCGCACGCTTCGACCTTTTCGATCTCAGACGCAGCCGCCCCGGTAAGAGCTACAGCGTTTATCACTGGATCAGTCGATCACAATCTCGCCGCGCATGCGCTGGCTAATCACACGGCTGGAACCGCCTGGCGGCATCGACACGCCATATAGGCAGTCTCCGGCCTCCATCGTGCGCTTCTGATGCGAGACGATCACCAACTGCGCGTCGTTACGAAACTCGTGCACTAGATCAAGGAAGCGATGGAGGTTCACGTCGTCAAGCGCCGCTTCGACCTCGTCCAACAGGTAGAACGGCGACGGCCGCGCCCTGAAAACTGAGAAGAGGAATGCCATCGCAGTCAGCGACCGCTCACCGCCTGACAACAACGAAAGCCTCCGCGTGTTCTTTCCTGACGGTCGCGCCTCAATCTCGATTCCGGTCGCCAAGAGGTCATCGGGATCGCTCAAAAAGATGCGTCCCGACCCACCGGGGAACAGCGTGGCAAAGAGCGCCAAGAAGTTTTCTTGCACGTCTGCGAACGCGGACTCGAATACCGCCACAATCTCTTTGTCTACCGCCTTGATTACGCGCTGGAGTTCGCGCCGACTGTCCTTTACGTCTTCAAGTTGCTTGCCGAGGAAGTCGTTGCGCTCTTGAAGCGTTTCGAACTCTTCAAGAGCAAGCGGGTTGATTGGGCCCATGATTCGCAATTCGCGGTCCAAGTCACGAGCCCTGCCTGCAAGCGTCGTGCCCTCAACCACCTCGGGAGCAGGGGCTGCGAGCGCGGTGGCCGGTTCAGTGTCGAAATCGTTACGGATGCGTTCGACCACCGTTTCGCGACGCATACGCGTCTCTGTCTCATCGATCTCGCGCCGCTGCTGACGCTCGCGTACCTCAGAGAGTTCCCGTTCTAAGCCCGCCCGTTCCGCGCGCAATGTCTCAAGTTGCCCACCTGCCGCACTAGCGCGTTCGGTTTGTGCTCGACGCTCTTCGCGCAATCGACCCAGGACGAGATCGATACGCATGACTTGATCTTCAAGCCGAGTTTCAACACTTGAAAATAATTCAACCTTCTCAAGCAACGCCGTCCGGTATCGCTCAGCGGTCGCCTTCGCCTCTGGATCGCGGGCGAGTCGTTCTTCGACCTCACCCAGGCGCTTTGTGAGAACCGAGCGCCGTTCATCGGTCGCGGCAGATCGCACATCGAACTCGCGGCGCAATGCCTCTGTCGCCCTTAGGCGCTCGTCGAGTTCCAAACGGTCTGCTGCGCGTGCAGTTGCCAAGGCGGTAGC
Source organism: Acidimicrobiia bacterium (assembly GCA_009694415.1). Lineage (GTDB taxonomy): Bacteria > Actinomycetota > Acidimicrobiia > IMCC26256 > JAENVU01 > SHUZ01. The sequence goes on along the minus strand of SHUZ01000026.1, from coordinate 20,401 downwards.
TGCTTCCGCATCCGCTTCTAACGCGACCAACTGAGATTGAAGTTCCGTTATTCGTAGACGATCAGACGAAAGTCCATCGAGCAAACCGACGCGTTCCGCACTTACTGATTCGAGTTCAGTCTGGCGTTCAACCAGTTCCCGACCGCGACGATCATCCTCGGCGGCAGTGTTCGCATGATCACGCGCTGCAACGACGGACTGCCGAGATGCATTTACCGCGGCTTCGGCTTCGCGTTCGGCTGATTCCGCGAGGGCCGCCTTACTCAGAGCCTCGTCTAGCGAAGCACGCGTAACCGCCGCGCCTTCAGCTGTTCCGAACTTCCAAGGTGAGCCTCCGCCAAAGCGATCGCCGTTTCTCGTCATTACCGTGAGATCAGAATTGTCAACCGCGAGGTCGACTGCTTGCTTCCAGTCGCCATCACACAAGACGTACCCTGCCAACAAGCGGGTGACGGTTGCGCCGAGGCCAGGCAACTTCGTACTGATGCATGTAGCGAGGGCTCGAGAGCCTGAAGGCGCAAGTGTTGCCGCTGTTGTGACCTCGGTATCGCGCTCGTCGAGCACGAGTAACAACGCACTCCCATCTCCTTGGGCGAGGCGCGCGATTGCGTCTCGCGCTCGTGACCCTCCAGATACGACAACCGATTTCATGGAATCGCCGAGCGCAGCCCCCACCGCTCCTTCAGCGCCAGTCTCAATTGCAACGTGGTCGGCAAGGCTTCCGGCTACACCGTCGAGGCCGTCTAGTAGGTGAGAACTGTTGTTGATCTTCGCGTCATCTAGCGCTTGACCAAGAGCGTCCGCACGACCTCTCCACCGACTCAGTTCGGCCGCGGCGTCACGCCAAGCCGCCTCTGCCGCGGAAGATCGGTTTTCGCTTGTCAGGAGTGCCGAATTCGCATCTTCTACCGAATCAACAGCTTCCGGTGCAGGCAGTCGGCCGATGCGACCGCGCAGGCTTTCGATTCGCCCTTCGATTCGCCCTAGATCTGTTTCAACTCGGGAAAGCGAGTCCTGACGCGCGACCAACTCGCGCTCAACAGCGCGCAGATCGTTTGCGACATTCGTACTTGGTTGGCCAGTCTCAAACTCAGCCAACTCTTCCGCGACCCGTCCTTCGGCTGCTTCAATCTCGATCGCCTTGTTGGAACGTAATCCGACCTCATGTTCAATCCCACGAAGTTCTGCACGCAACGCCCCAGAATCGGCGACCAGCGTTTCGATCACACCTTCATCCGCGGCTGCAACCAACTCTCTCGCGAGCCCACGTTGCTTCTCTGCAAGCAATGCACGAAGTCCACGAGCGCGCTCGCGCATCGACTCGACCCGCACGAGAGCGTCAGCAACATCGCCGTGACCCGCAACCGTCAAAGCCTGCTCGGCATCCAGCACAGCCAAGTCCAGTTCGTTGAGACGCGCCTTGACGGTCGCGTCGCTACGAGAGAGCTCATGCGACTGCTCGGTAAGCCGATCCGCTTTGGCCATAAGACCAGCCAACTCGTGACCCGCAAGATGCAAGCGAATGTTGTGAAGTTCCGTAACTAGTCCACCGTGTCTGCGGGCAGCATCGGCTTGACGTTGAAGTGGAGCGAGCCCTCGGCGTACCTCGCGAAGCAGATCATTGAGCCGTATCAAACTGCCCTCTGTGGCCTCCAGCCGACGCTCGGCCTTCTCGCGACGCTTCCGATACTTCAGTACACCGGCCGCTTCCTCAATTACTGCTCTACGATCTTCGGGGCGCGAGTTAAGGATCGCGTCAATCTGGCCCTGTCCAACGATGACGTGTTGTTGACGTCCGATGCCGGTATCGGAAAGCAACTCGGTGATGTCGAGCAGGCGACAAGGTGCACCGTTGATCGCATACTCAGAATCACCGTTGCGAAACAACGTACGGGTGATCGTTACTTCCGAAAAATCGATCGGCAGAAGTGCAGCCGAGTTGTCGATCGTCAGCGACACTTCGGCGCGACCTAATGCGGGACGGTCTGGCGTCCCAGCGAAGATGACGTCATCCATCTTTTGACCCCGCAACGTGCGCGGACCTTGCGCGCCCAGTACCCACGCGACCGCATCAACGAGGTTGGACTTCCCTGACCCATTCGGCCCGACGACAACCATCACGCCAGGCTCGAACTCAAGCACGGTTTTCTCTGCGAACGATTTGAACCCACGAAGGGTAAGCGCCTTTAAGAACACTCCACCACTCCTTCCTTGAGGAGCGAGCGTAGCGACGCAGGATGGCCGTAATGCGGACCTGGCGGGATCAAACCTGGCAAGAACTACAGAAGAAGGTGCTGCGGCCGCCGACCCGTTCTCGAACGATTACCCCGCGGCATCGACGGCATGCTTCACCTTCACGCGCATACGCCTGGTGAAAGGTCTGGTAGGAACCCTTCTTCCCGAACAGGTCTACGTATTGCTCATCGGCCAGCGACGAGCCGCGTTGCTTGACCGCTTCCTGGAGAGTCTCCATCACGGCGCGATATAGGCGCCTGATCTCCTCCGGCGACAGGGAATCGCTCATGCGGTCCCAACGCAGTCCAGCATGGAACAAGATCTCGTCGCTGTAGATATTGCCTATGCCCGCCAGCAACTTCTGATCCATCAGGGCTGCCTTTAGTCGGGCATGACGCTCTGCCAACAGGGCACCAAAACGATCCCAACTCATATTCGAGGTGAGGGGATCAAGCCCGAGGTGCGCAAGTTCTTCGACCTGGGCAAGGTCGTCGACGGTGGCGACGAACATCTCACCAAATGTGCGGGGATCAACGAAACGAAGTTGCCCTCCGACGGTGAACGTGATCACAACGTGTGTGTGCTTCGGCATCGGTTCGCGGGAGCTAGCGGCCCGCAGCAATTGTCCCGACATTCCGAGATGGATAACGAGTACATCTCCGCCATCCAACTTGACGAGCAAGTACTTGCCTTTGCGCTCGACTCCCATGATCTTGTGTCCATCGAGCGCGCTCGTAAATTGCTTGCGTTGGCGATAGCGACGGATCGTGCGCATGCCAGTGACCTCGGTGCCCTTGATCTTCTTGCCGACGATCTCGCGTTCAAGATCTCGTCGCATGACCTCGACTTCAGGAAGTTCAGGCACCGTCTACACCAATCATTAAGGCAGGACTCTCGCCCGCATCAGTCGACACCGATAGGTCTGTTTTTGTTTTCGCTTCTAAACGCTGTAGGGCTTCTCGAGCGGCGCCTTGTTCAGCCTGCTGTTTTGAAGCACCTTCGCCCGCGCCAAACTGCTCGCCATCGATGAGCACGGTCGCGAAAAATCGCTTTTCATGATCCGGACCATCATCGCTGATCCGATAGCGAGGAAGCCGTTCGTATCGTTGCGCTACGCACTCTTGAAGCCGTGTCTTGTAGTCGTCGCCACCTGGACCGCTCGCGGCTCGCGCAATGCGCTCACTGAGCAATCCGATAATCACAGACTGCGCCACTTCAAGCCCGCCGTCCAAATAGACAGCGGCAAATACAGCTTCAACGCTATCGGCGAGGATTGATGACTTGGTGCGGCCGCCAGAGGAATCCTCTCCCTTGCTCAGACGCAAACATGGCCCGAGGCACATATCCACCGCAACCGTTGCGAGCACCTCTGCATTGACCACCGATGCCCTTGCCTTCGTAAGCTCTCCTTCTGCAAGATGCTCGTAGTTCCGGCATAAATAATCGGTCACAACGATTCCGAGCACGGCGTCTCCAAGAAATTCAAGGCGCTCGTTGGAGACATCACCCGGATGCTCCGCACACCACGAGCGATGCGAGAGCGCTCGTTCGAGTAACTCGTCGTCTTCGAACGACCAGCCAATCGCATTCTCGAAGTTCGCACGGTCCTCTGGGGTCATTGTTGTGAGCGCCTCAAGCCGCCGACATCCCCAAACGTGCAACTACATAATCGACTGCGTCTCTCACTGTCTTCAGATCGCCGAGGTCTTCGTCTACGAATGTAAAGCCAACGGTGCGTTCGCCGAGATCCTCTTCAAGCGCCTCGACAAGCTCGATCAGCGCAAGCGAGTCAGCATCTAGATCATCAGCGAAACTGGCATCGAGAGTGATGAGAGCCTCGTCAATGTCGAGTATCTCGCCTAGATGGGTCTTAATCACTGCGTGCACTTCTTCGGCACTCAGCGAATCCCGCGTCGAGTGAGTTTCAGCTGGCATGTTGATCCTCCATCACCTTGTTGGTTGCTGCGCCGGGGTCCTCAGCTATTGCCCACTTCATCGACTCCACAATCTCTCCGCGAACACATTCAGCAGCTAGCGCGATAGAGCTCGAAATGGCGCGCGCCGAGGACGAGCCATGCGAGATCACGCAAACACCATCGACGCCGAGTAATACCGCACCGCCCACCGTGTCGGGGTCTAAGTAGTCAGCTACGCCTTGCAGCAAGAGTGGTGCCACGACCTTCGCTGCGGCCTTCGCTTCATCGTTCGAGTCGAGGATGGTGAACACCAATCCCGCAGCCGCCTTCAACGCGCCTTCAATCGTTTTTATGGCGACGTTTCCCGTGAATCCATCTGTAACGATGACGTCGGGTTTCCCCGTCATCAAATCTCGCCCCTCGACGTTGCCAACGAAACCGGGCGTGCCTTCGAGCAACGAAAACGCGAGCTTGCGTAACTCGTCGCCCTTGCCCGCCTCTTCGCCATTCGACAACAACCCAACGGTCGGCGAGTCGATGCCTAGACGCACTTTCGCGTAGGCGCGTCCTAACTGCGCGAACTGTAAGAGCCATTCTGGCTTGCAGTCCACGGTTGCCCCACCATCTACGAGCAGATGCGGACTTGCGAAAGGCACGGGTATTGGAACTCCTATTGCGGGACGCGCAACACCTTTAATGCGTCCGAAACGCAGGAGCGCGCTAGCCATCGTTGCGCCTGTGTTTCCTGCGCCCACCATGGCGTCCGCTATTCCGTCGCGAACCGCCTCGGCTGCGCGTACGACGGACGCATCCTTGCGGGTTCGTACCGATGTTCCGGGCTCATCGTGCATGCCGATTATTTCTGTGCAATCGACAAGTTTCACACCAGCGGGTGATTGCCCACCGGGGAGTTCAGCGCGCATCGCTGCCTCAACGCCGAACAGCAAAACTTCAACGCCAAGTGTTTCGACGGCCTCTAAGGCACCTGCCACGATCGCTGACGGGGCATTGTCTCCCCCCATTGCATCGAGCGCGATCTTCATAGTGGCGCTCAGTCGACTTCGAGGGCTTGGCGTCCCCGGTACCAGCCACAGTTTCCACACACCGTGTGCGGAAGTTTTACGGCCGCACAGTTAGGGCATAGAGACCGCGCCGGGGCTTCGAGTGTCCAACTAGCCGCCCTGCGGCTACGCGTCTTCGATCTTGGAGTCTTTCGTTTTGGAACAGCCATTGTCTGGCTCCTGGTCAGTCGTCGAAGGTGAGTGCGCTCAATGCGTCCCACCGGGCATCAGTTGGATTGTTATTACAAGAACACGTTGTTTCGTTTCGATCTATTCCGCATTGCGGACAGACGCCAGCGCAATCTGTAGTACACAGCGGCATCAATGGAAGTCCAAGAAGCACTGTGTCGCGAATCGGAAGTTCTAGATCGATCTCCTCGCCCTCAAGTTGGTATGTCTGGCCTTCGAGAGGATGACTCTCAAATAATTCATTCACGTTCCATGTGAAGCTTCTTGTAATCGGTCGCAGGCAACGGCTGCAATCTGCTGTCATTACCCCCTGAACAGTTCCCCGCACAACAACCCCATCCGGAACTCGTTCAATGACCACATCAATTACAAGCGGATCCGCGTCAAGACGGGTACCGCCAACAGCACCGAAGTCGGTGCCATCAGTCTCTAGATGCACTGGCCGACGCGCGGCCTGGTGGTGCAACAAATCAGCGACATTGCAACGCAGAGCAGTCATCGTTCCGGTAGACGTCGGTCCCGCGGGTCGGGTCCAGAAGATCCGAATCTAGCAGGTCAGACTATTTTACCAGATTTTGACAGGGCTATTCGATATCTTGATCGAAGAACGGTGCATCTTCTGCCTCGTCAACGACCTCTGCCTCTGGCAAGTCGACCACTACCTGCAGGCGCCCACGACCCCGTTGAACGGCTTGCATCGTGCGGTCTAGGACCACTTCAAAACTCGCAAGTTTCTGATCGATGTAATCCTCGGCCTCGTGTTTAATCGCACGCGCCTCTGCGTCGGCATCGTCGGTTACCTGTTGCGAGCGACGTCGTGCCTCCCGCACCACCTCGGTCCGTTCGACCATTCGCTCCGCCTGCTGGCGACCTGCGTCGATGATGTCTTCTGCCTCTCGCCGCGCCTTGGCAAGAAACTCTTCGCGCTCTTTGAGCAACCAACGAGCCTGACGGATCTCCACGGGCAATGCGGTGGTCGCCTCCTCAATCAAGCCGAGGAGTTCGTCACGGTTGACCATTACCGAAGCGGACATAGGCACAGACCGAGCTGCGTCGATCTGGTCTCTAATTATTAGAAGGACCTCTTCGGTATCGGGTGGCTCCGGAGGTTGCTCGACCTGGCTCACTTAGCTCCCTCCGCCATCTTGTATCGCTCGACTAATCGCTTGGCCACGAGCGGTGGAACCATGCTCGATACGTCGCCGCCAAATCGCGCTACCTCGCGAACGAGGCTCGACGATAGGAACGAATGTTGTGGACTGGTTGAGATAAAGAACGTATCGATCCCAGATAGGCGTTGATTCATTTGTGCCATCTGTAGTTCATAGTCGAAGTCGGAGATCGCGCGCAGACCCTTCACAATTGCTTCAGCGCCGTGATCGCGGGCGAAATCGACAACAAGACCTTTGAAGAACTCGATGCGTACGTTCGGTATGTGTGCAGTGACCTCTCCAAGCATCTCTTGGCGTTCCTCGAGCGTGAAGAGCGATTGCGCCTTCTGCGGATTTCGTATAACAGCAATTACCACCATGTCGAAATGGCGCGCGGTTCGCTCGATTATGTCGAGGTGACCGAGGGTGACCGGATCAAAGGATCCCGGGCAGAGTGCAGTGGCCACGCAACGAGGCTCCTAGTCAGGCGGATTCGGCAATGCCCGAGTCTCGGGCAGCAATGACAACGAGCGTATCGCCGTACACCCTGTCCCACGTGACCATCCACCCCGGCGGTAGCGGCGGCGGTCCGGAAGACCCCGCTCTTTCAATGACAATCGTGCCGTCATTACTCACCCATCCCGGCGCGGATAACTGCAAAATAATCGCCCCCAGGTCGGTACCCGCATAGTCGTATGGGGGGTCGAGGAACACGAGATCGAACGGAGTATCCGGTGGATTCGATCGTAGGACGGTACCAAGACCCCTGCGCTGCACGGCTGCACGATCAGCCAGTCCCGTTGTTTGAAGATTGCGTCGAATCGCATCCGCGGACAAGGGGTCTCGATCTACAAGGAGCGCCCTCGATGCACCGCGCGACAGAGCTTCGATGGCGAGAGCACCACTACCCGCGAAACCGTCGAGAACATGAGTGCCAATAATGCGACTCGGCCCGAGAGCGGCGAACAACGCTTCCTTGACCCTGTCGGCCGTCGGGCGCGTGCGCGTGCCCTTCGGCACGACCAAGCGGCGCCCGCCGGCCTCGCCTGCGATCACCCTCGGTCCCCTACCGCGCCCCGGCGCGCCCCGACTCATACCCATGATGGTGCCAGTTGGCGGTCTACCGTCGTAGGGATAGACGCCCTAGAACTCTTCGATGCACTCCAGGCCATAGCGCGAACTGGCCTCACGTACTCCGAAAACCCTTACGACATAGAGAGATACGAACGCCTTCTCGAAGTAGCGGAACGCGGATACGGCGAGGCGCTTTCGCTGCCTGCAGAAGATGTACGCGCACGTCTTGCGGCCGACCTCGGATACGTGACGGCCAAGGTTGGTGCCGACGCTGCGATCTTTGATGACCAAGATCGAATCCTGTTGGTTCACCGGACCGACGATGCAACATGGGGCTTGGTAAGCGGATGGGTAGAGGGGGGCGAGACACCGGCGGAAACGGTGGTCCGCGAGGTTGCAGAGGAAGTCGGACTCAGCGCGACCGTTGTTGAACTGATCGACGTAGTTGGACGCGCGGCGAATATTTCTTACGGTCCGCATGGAGTGGTCGCAATTCTTTACCGATGTTCTGTATCGCCAGGCGCTATCGAGTGCTCGCACGAAGCGACGGAGGCTCGGTACTGGGACATAGACGAAGTCAGCAACTGGCATCACAACCACGAACACCTCGCGCGCCTTGCCGTCGCCGCGCATCGCCGCGCAGGAGAAATCAACTCTTAAAGAGAAACTCCACATCGTCACCGAGGATGTCGTCGACCTCTTGCGCAAGAGCGCTATTGGCCTCCAACCCAGGATCAGCGTCAAGAAGGCGCTCTGCGACCGAACGCGAGTACAAGACATAGCGCTCGTCGCGAGGCAAGCGACCCAACTTGAGATCGCCGATGCCAGATTGCTTCTCACCAAGAACCTGCCCGCTGCCTCGAATCTCAAGATCGCGCTCCGCAAGCTGGAAACCGTCGGAACTCGCGACCATCGCAGCGATACGCGCTTGAGAGTCGGGGGTTACTGGGTCCGCTAGCAGGAAACACCACGCGGCAGAGGTACCGCGCCCGACTCGCCCCCGCAGTTGGTGTAATTGCGAGAGCCCGAAACGATCTGCGTCCTCAACGATCATTACCGTCGCGTTCGGTATATCGACACCGACCTCGATAACGGTTGTGGCTACGAGAACCTCTAGATCACCGGCCCTAAATGCGGCCATCGTCGAGTTCTTGTCTGCCGCTGGCATCTGACCGTGAAGCAGTCCAAGGCGCAAGCCAACGAGATCTTCGACTGCTAGACGTTCATACTCCTCCGTAGCGGCTTTGGCCTCGATCTTCGTCGAACCTTCGACAAGTGGGCAAACAACAAACGCTTGGTGCCCGTTATCTTCTACTTCGCTGCGCAGGCGCACATACGCTTCGCCGCGATCGACACTTGTGCACGCCTTCGTAATCACCGGCATGCGCCCCGGAGGCATGTCGCGTAATTCGGTGTGATCGAGGTCGCCGTAAACGAGCATCGCTGCTGTTCGTGGAATCGGCGTTGCAGTCATCACGAGAACATCGGGGTCATCCCCTAAACCCTTCAGCAGCGCGCGTTGTTCGACGCCGAATCTGTGCTGTTCATCGATCACGACAAGACCCAACTTCGTAAACGGCGCATCTCCGTAGAGCAGGGCATGCGTTCCCACGACTATGTCGATCTGACCTTCGGCAAGCCCCTTAGCGATGCGACGACGTTCGGCTGCGCCGACCCTGTTGGTCAACAGTGCAACCGTTACCGGTCGTTCCGGGAGCAGCGTTCCCTCGCTCGGCGCCGTGATCGCGCCAAGGGCTTCACTCGCAACCGCAAATAGTTGTTCGGCAAGCACTTCTGTCGGCGCCATCAACGCACCCTGATACCCGCCCTGTGCCGCCATGAGAAGCGCCGTAAGCGCGACCACAGTTTTACCTGAACCAACCTCACCCTGCATCAGGCGGTGCATCGGTATCGGGCGGGCTAGGTCGTGAGCGATGTGCGATATCGCGTCTCTCTGGTCGCTTGTAAGCGTGAATGGCAACGCTGCCAGAAACTGCTCGACGAGTGGACCATCGACCTTGTGACAGATGCCTCGCTCCTCTGCCTCAATCGCGCGCTTGCGCGCCACTAAACCGAGTTGTAGACGAAGGAACTCGTCGAACGTAAGGCGACGCTGTGCCTGGCGCTTCTGTTCAAGCGTCTCGGGCTGATGGACATGGCGGTACGCATCGGTACGCGATACCAATTTCGCTTCAGTGAGCACGTCGCTCGGGAGAGTTTCGGCGAAACGCCCAACATGTGTCAACGCGGCGGCGATGGCTTCCTTGATCTCCCAGGAGGAGACATCTGCCTTCCCCGATTGCGGATAAATGGGAACTATGACTCCCGTTTTCTGATCACCAGACCGGCCAATGACATCGACGATCGGATTCGTCATCTGGCGTTTCCCGCGGTAAACGTCGAACTTGCCGTACAGCGCGACCTCGGTTCCTTCTGCGAGTTGATTCACCCGCCACCGCTGGTTGAAGAACACAAGATTGAGATCGCCGCTGTCGTCGCCTACGACCGCTTCAACCATCCACTTTCCGCTGCGCGCCTTGCGAGCAGCGATCTTGCTCACCTTGGCGACGAGCGTCGCCTCGTCGCCAATAATCAGCCCTGCAATCTCGGAGCGTCGCGTGCGGTCGTGATACCGGTGCGGGTAGTGCTGCACCAAATCGAGCACCGTCTCGATAGGCGGTGTCATCAACATCAACTTCTCGATTAGCGAAGCTTTAATTCCGGCAACATCACCGAGTCGCACGGCCGCGAGTTCATGCAGCGTGCCTGCAACTTCGGCGGCGCCACTGATGGTTATTCCACCCCGATGAGATATGGATATAGCGGCTGGCCGCCTTCATGCACTTCGACTTCTAATCCCGGGTGCGCCAGTTCAAGATGTTTGCGTACTCCTTGAATTTCTGGGCTCGCAACATCGGCACCCACCAGCACGGTCACAACCTCGGAGTCCTCTCCGACCATTTCGTCAAGCAGCGCGTACACGGCCCCCGCTGCCGAGTCGGTTGCGACCGAAATACCAGACGGGCCAATAGCGATCCAGTCGCCTGCCTTTATCTCACCGCATTCGCCGACGCTGTCGCGCACTGCCTGGGTCACTTCTCCCGCAGCGACACTGTCGGCCGCGTCAGCCATGGCCGCTGAGTTCACGTCCAACTCGGCGTGAGGGTCGTACGCCACCAGCGCCGCGAGCGCCTCAACTACTGACTTGGTCGGGATAACTGCCACCGATTTCGTGGTGAGCGCGTCTACCTGTGCGGCCACCGGAACAATGTTCTTGTTATTTGGAAGAACAATGACGGAGTCCGACGGACACCGCTCAACCGCTTCAAGGATTTGCGCTGTCGAAGGGTTCATCGACTGTCCTCCGGCAACGATCTCTTGCACACCCAGTCCGGTTAGGAGCCGCCGGTTTCCCTTCCCAACCGCCACAGCGACCACACCGGTCATTACCTGCTCGCGCGCGTCTTCGAGCGCGGGCGTGCCCTCGCGTGCCGCGTCGCTTTCCCGATGTTCCTCCGCAACTTGTTCGATCAAATCCGTTATACGAATGGCGTGGGGACGCCCCGCTTCGATTCCAGCCTCGACGGCTCCGCCGATGTCATCGGTGTGTACGTGACAGTTCCAAACACCGCTCCCACCGACAACGACGATCGAGTCGCCCAATGCCGCCCAGGCATGCTTGAACGATGGAATCGCATCGTCGGGCGCGTCTAGCAAGTACATAACTTCGTAACGCAGTGAAGAGACATCGCCCGCTGAGAGGTGCGCTTCCACGATCGTCGGCGTCGCGGACACACTCGGCTCGGGGATGGGCGTGCCGTCAACCACCTCTAGCAACGCGTCGAAAAGCAATGTAAAGCCGCGCGCGCCGGAGTCGACAACGCCCGCGTCGCGCAACACTGGGAGAAGCTCCGGCGTTCGCAACACCGACTCTCTCGCTGCAGCAGCAACGACCACGAGCAGTTCAGACAATTGCGCGCCATTGCCCGCGGTGGCACAAGCGGCCTCCGCGGCTTCGGCCGATTCGCGAACGACGGTCAAAATCGTTCCCTCGACAGGACGCATTACAGCTTCGTACGCAGCGTCGGAAGCGGTGCGAAGAGCGAGCGTGAAATCCTGCGGGCCCGCTGATTCGAGTTCGGTGAAGACTTCTGCGATACCGCGGAGTATCTGGCTCATGATCACGCCAGAGTTTCCGCGCGCGCCCATCAACGAGCCGTGAGAAATCGCGTGACACACCTCTGGCATCGCCTCCGCGCTGCCGAGCGCCGTCACAACCGATTCGAGTGTGAGGGTCATATTCGTCCCTGTATCTCCATCGGGTACCGGATACACGTTGAGACGGTTCAATTCTTCTTGATGGGTTCGCAACGCATCTCGGAAGCGAGTGACCGCTTGGCGGAGGCTGGCGGCGTCAAGACTCTCGAGGGTTGGCATGGCCGGTGATCGTAATGGCCGAGAGGGTCAGATCCGGGCTTGCCTGCTACCCTTTCGTGGTTCCCGTCCGGGTTTCTCACTCCAATTAGTAAGAGGTTCGTCATGTCATCGGTCTGCGACGTCTGCGGAAAGCAGCCTATTTTTGGCAAGCGCCTGAGCCACTCACACCGTCGAACAAACCGACGTTGGAACCCGAACATTCAGCGTGTACGTGCCGTAGTCAATGGCGCGCCTAAGCGTTTAAACGTGTGTACCGGCTGCCTAAAGGCCGGCAAGGTACAGAAGCCGTAGAGAACCAGATCATGCAGGGTGTCGTCCGTAGTTATGACCCGACCACGGGTGAAGGCGTATTGGTTCGGGACACCGACCGCACCGATCACGTACTTTCGCCAGACGCACTCGAGGGCTCGGTACTTCGGATGCTGCGCCAGGGGCAACGGGTTGTGTTCGATATCAATGAGGCTGGCCTCGCCACCCACATACGTACCGGCAGCGAAGAAGACATGGGCCTGCCGCCCAATGTCCAGATCTAGATCACGCCGGTTTCGAACTACGCCTGCGCCATCACTACACTCCCCAGACCCTTTCGCCGATCGGTCAGGAGCGTCTCGTGTCTTTGGTTGCAGGAGCGCCGACTAACCACAAGGCGCTGTTGGCCTGGGTTGAAGAAGTCGCCGAACTAACCCAGCCCGCGCGCATTCACTGGTTCGACGGATCAGCTGAAGAATCGGAACTGCTGTGTGAGCAACTCGTTGAGGCGGGTACGTTCATCGCACTTGACCCGGCGAAACGCCCTAATTCATATTGGGCCGCGACCGATCCAACCGATGTCGCTCGCGTCGAAGACCGCACCTACATCTGTCCAGAGCAAGAGAAGGACGCGGGTCCCACAAATAATTGGAAAGCCCCTGCCGAGATGCGCTCAATCCTGCGCGGTCTTTTCGAAGGATCTATGCGCGGTCGCACCATGTACGTGGTGCCCTTTTCGATGGGGCCGCTCGGTTCCCCTCTTTCCTACATCGGCGTTGAACTCACCGATTCGGCATATGTCGCGGTGAGTATGCGCACGATGACTCGCGCCGGCCAAGGCGCACTCGATGTGTTAGGCGACGACGGTGACTTCGTACCGTGCATTCACTCGTTGGGCGCTCCCCTGGTGGAAGGCGCGAGCGATGTTGTCTGGCCGTGCAACCCTGACAAGTGGATCGTTCACTTCCCTGAGAGCCGAGAGATTTGGTCCTTCGGATCTGGATATGGCGGGAACGCGTTGCTCGGCAAGAAGTGCTTCGCACTACGAATCGCTTCGGTGATTGCGCGCGACGAAGGTTGGCTAGCGGAACACATGCTGGTGCTCAAACTCACAGCACCCACGGGCGGGGTCCATTACGTGACGGCAGCGTTCCCATCGGCATGTGGCAAGACCAACCTCGCGATGCTGATCCCCACCGTGCCTGGGTGGAAGGCCGAGTGCATCGGGGACGACATAGCATGGATGAAGATCGGCGAAGACGGACGCCTCTACGCGATCAATCCCGAGTTCGGATTCTTCGGTGTAGCTCCCGGAACGAACATGGACACGAACCCGAACGCAATGAACACGCTGACTAGCAACACCGTCTTCACCAATACCGCGTATACCGAAGACGGCGATGTCTGGTGGGAAGAAATGGGAGACCCCCCAGCCCGCCTAACCGACTGGAAACGGCAAAGTTGGACCCCGGACACAGCTGAGGGACCAGCGGCTCATCCCAACTCGCGATTCTGCGCGCCAGCAGCACAGTGTCCCGTAATTGCAGATGAGTGGCAAGACCCGGCAGGAGTGCCAATCTCGGCAATCCTCTTCGGTGGCCGTCGTGCGAGCACGGTACCGCTCGTCTACGAGTCACTCGACTGGAAACACGGCGTCTTTATGGGTGCCACGATGGGCTCAGAGAAGACAGCGGCTGCAGTAGGAGGACTCGGCGAACTACGCCACGATCCTTTCGCGATGTTGCCCTTCTGCGGCTACAACATGGGTGACTATTTCTCGCACTGGCTATCCATGCCTTCGAGAACAGACGAGTCAAAGTTGCCGAAGATTTACGGCGTCAACTGGTTCCGCAAGGATGCCGACGGCAAGTTTATCTGGCCGGGTTACGGAGAGAACTCGCGCGTCCTCGCATGGATTGTTGGGCGGCTCGAAGGCACTGCTGGCGGCGAAGAAACACCGATCGGTGTTGTGCCGAATGCTAAAGACCTCCCGCTAGACGGTTGCGCTGCTTCCACAAGTCGCGTTTCCGAAGCACTAGCCATTGACAAAGCTCTTTGGCAAGCAGAATGCGCGAGCACGCGCGAACACTTCGCTACTTTCGGAGATTCGCTTCCGCAATCCTTAGCCGAAGAACTCATTGCGCTCGAAACGCGGCTCAGTTAGAGCGTTGACGCCCTGCACGCTTCGCGCGACGTCCATGCCGCTCGATTGCTAGCTCAAACAGCTTGTCCAAAAGTGCGGGATATGAGAGGCCGCTTACTTCCCACAACCGCGGGTACATGGATCTCGATGTGAAACCTGGGATCGTATTGAGTTCGTTTACGAGGAAACCTCTGCCGCCTTCTTCATAAAAGAAATCGACTCTGGCCATCGCCTCGCATCGACATGCTTCGAACGCCTCGATAGCGAGAGCGCGAACAGTGTCGGCGGCTTCGTCGGAAAGCGATGCAGGAGCGATCAGCTGAAGCGCATCGTCTTCGTACTTGGCTTCGTAGTTCAAGAAACCGGAACCCGGCGCAATCTCACCGGGTAGAGAGGTTTGCGCAGGCGCGTCGCCAAGGACAGCCACTTCGATCTCGCGGCCGACTATGGCCTCTTCAACTAGCACCCACTCATCAAACCCTATGGCCACTTCAACGGCGTTTTCTAGGGACGCTCGATCATCGGCTTTGGAGATACCGATTGACGATCCCATGTTCGCGGGCTTCACAAAGCAAGGGAAACCGATACTTTCCTCGGCCGTGTCGCAGAACCACTCGCGGTCCATGCCATCACGCGTGAAGAGGTAGCGGGCTTGTGGAATGCCACATGCATAGAAAGCGCGCTTCATCATCACCTTGTCCATGCCGACAGCCGAGCCAAGCACGCCAGAACCCACATAAGGAAGATCGGCAAGTTCCAATAGACCTTGGACCGTTCCGTCCTCGCCGTACGGGCCGTGTAGCAATGGAAAGACGACATCGATGCCGAGGCCACCGCTCCCGGGTGATGCCACCAGTGCACCCAACTCATCGAGCTGCACTCCTTCGACGGCGAACGCACCAGGCATCGCATTACGAGAACCTTCCAACAGTGCCTTCGCTTCACCCGCCAACAACCACGCACCGTCTGTCGTGATGGCAACGGGAAAAACTTCGTAACGCGCTGGATCCAAGGCCTTGGCAACGGCGACTGCCGTTGCGCGAGAGATGTCGTGCTCGGCAGAACGGCCTCCGAACAACAACATGACCTTCAGACGTTCGCCAGGCGCGGTCATGACACGACTTGTAGCACTGCGCGGATACCTAAGCCCATGATGAAAAGGCCACCTAGCCCGTAAAGCAATTCTCTACGTCCCTTCATCTGTTCACGGTACTGGTAGAGGATCCCGATCGTGATGAAAATCAGGAACCCATAGAACATATGCAAGCGAGGAACCGTCGTGCGGTATTTCTCATCGGCCGCGACGAGAATCGTTCCTAGGAACACCTGGACGAGTACGGCAACCTCCGCGGTGATCGTCGCAATCCAGACTGGCCTGCCACGCAATTTGGATACTTTCCAAGCGGTGAGCGCGTAAATCCCTGCCAGCGCGTTGAGAACGATCGCGATGTATCCCCAGGTCGTGTGAATCTCGAGGATGGTCTCCACGGCGTGATGCTTGTGCGCTACAGCGCGGAGTCGTCGTCGGGCGATGGAGCAAAGGCGGAGCCTGCGGTGTCGCCGCGCAGAAGATTCTTGAGCACCTTGCCTGCAGGGTTACGCGGTAGAGGAACCTCTAGGATATCTATGTACTCAGGCACCTTGAACCACGAGAGTCGTTCTCCGCAGTATTTCCGCAGGTCATCAACCGTTGTTGTCGAGCCGACGCGCAACTGCACTACAGCTTTGACTTCTTCGCCGAGAGTGCGATGCGCGACCCCGACTACCGCCGCGTCGAGAACGTGTGGATGTTCGAAGAGCACGTTTTCGATCTCGACGCAATAGACATTCTCCCCAGCGCGAATGATCATGTCTTTCGCGCGATCAGAGAGGTAGATAAAACCGTCTGGATCAATGTGACCGATATCTCCACTGCGGAACCAACCAGCCGGAAGGAACGCCGCTTCTGTTGCGTCGGGACGATTCCAGTACCCGCGCATCATGATTGTTGGGCCGCGCAACGCGATCTCACCGGTCTCGCCTGCGGGGAGCGCGTTGCCATCTTCGTCGATGATCATCGCCTCGACTGTGGGAACTACACGACCGACAGAACCGGGATGAGAGAAATAGTCCTCGCCAATATTCACCGTCGCAACCGAAGCGGTCTCGGTGAGTCCGTAGGCCGTTGAGAGAGTTTTTCGAACTTGAGGAAATGCAATGTTGATCTTCTCAACCAGTTCCGGTGCAGCAGGCGCTCCGCCATAACCAATACGGAGAACGGAACTCAGGTCGAATTTCTCAAAGTTGTCCGCCTCGACGATGCGCCACATCACCGTAGGGACCCCGCCGATGCTCGTGATTTTTTCACGCTCGATGGTTGCCATTGCCTCATCGGGATCGAACTGTCCGGGTGGCATGAGTACGAGCTTTGCTCCGCCCGCGTAACCGGGAACCATGGTCGCGAGTGCGCCAGTTACATGGAAGAGCGGCACAACTAGAAGGTTCGCTGCCTGAGCTGGAGTGGGGTCGGGGTCGGCTTGGGCTGCGATGAGCGCCGCTGCGGCGTTCAGGAGCGAGAGATTCTGCAAGTTCGCGAGGGCTTGCCGGTGGGTGATCGTCGCGCCCTTGGGCTTGCCGGTGGTGCCAGATGTATAGAGGATCGCAAGAAGGTCGTCTTCGGCAACGTCCACCTTCGGGAGCGAGTCGACATCACCGCTCGCGAGTAGCGCGGAATCCGGTTGCGCTATGCCGTCGGCAGCATCGATGCCCATCACGTAGACGTTCGCGAGGTCGCTAAGGCCACTAACAATGTCGCGAACCACCGCCCACCGCTTTACATCGCAATACAGCAACACCGCACCGGAGTCGTTGAGCGCGAACTCGAGTTCTTCGGATTTCCACCATGCGTTTAGAGGTACGCACGCGGCGCCAATGGCAGCGCACGCCCAAAACATGACGACCCACTCCATCGTGTTGGCGGAGACCACCGCGACGCGATCGCCTTGTTTCACGCCTCGTTCCAACATTCCTGCTGCAGTCCGTCGCACGAGCGCGTTGTGCGCGCCGAAGGTCAAACGACGTTCGCCCTGAACGATCCAATCGAGCTCCGGTCTTGCATCGCCGATCGCGAGGAGATCTCGCATCGAGGAAAACCGTTGCTTGTAAACCTGCAATGGAACACCGCAGACGTCTTCAACAACTATCTCGAACGGTGCTCCTTGCCCGACAAGCGACTCCAGCGGTGAAGCCATCAGACGCGCTCGGCCTGTTCAACATCGAACGACCACAACTCGGCATGCGTGCTGACAGGACCGTCCGTTGTGTGCGCGCGGTGGCCATGTGCGAAAGCCGGGCTCTCGACCCAGGCTTGAAAATCTGCTTCGCTACGCCAGCGCGTGTAAACGAGGAACACGTCGCGATCATCGTTTGGGCGGAGGAGTTCGAAGGCTTCAAAACCCTCCATGCCAGAAACGGCACCCGCGCGCGAGGCGAACCGCGCTACCAGTTCATCAGCCCGTTCAGGGGCGACTGTGATCGCATTGACTTTGACAACACTCATGCGTGTAGCTCCTGATTTTTGGTTGGAGCGTCACGCTAGCCAATAGGCGCGGCTAGGTCGCGTGCCGAGACTCGACCTCCTTTAAATCGCCGTTTGTCGCGTAGTGCACCGCAGCGGTGCATTCTCCGACAAACGCTCGGGGGTTGAGGTTGGGGTTGAGGACGCGGCGGCTCATGGTTCTTCGCGTAGGAACTTCTCTATCTCTCTGGCTAGCTCATCACCCGATGGCAACGGCACTGGCCCGCTCGCTTCATCGAGTTGCCGAATCATCTCCACTACATCCGGGTACTCGGAGAGCCCTTCTTCGACCTTCTCCAAGTACAGATCTGCCTGCTCATCCAGTCCCCGCAGATCGACCTCAATGCCGGTCAAATCGCGCAACCGCTCGAGAACGGCGCGGATCGCGGCAGGCGACGGAGTACCTCCCACATAATGCGGAACCTGCGCCCACAATCCAATCGCTCGGATACCCGCCTCACCCAAATCGAACTGCAGCACCGTCTGCGCGCCTGTCGGGCCCACGTAGTCGCCCCGTAGGTCGCCGACCTCTTGAGCTATCGACCGACTCGACGCAGTCGCCATTACAGATACGGGCCTGCGATGTGAAACCGGAGCCGGCATGCCTCCGAGACATACCGCGGTACGAACCCCCAACCGGTTTGCTGCCTCGACAATTGTCGCAGTAAACGACCGCCAGCGAATGGAAGGCTCTGGTCCCGTCACCAAAACGACATCACGCCCTGCGGTGCCAGCCACAAAATCCACCGAAGGGAAAATCAGTTCGCTCGTTACGCCATCGTCGAGTCGTACGGTCGGACGAGTCTGTTGTAAATCACAAAGGTCTGCGATGTCGATTGACCCGAAGCGCTTCGCCGAACCCATCTGCTCCGCGAGCGCCGCAACGGCACCAGTGCCTGCGAGACCTGCGTCCACCCAGCCCGTCAACGCAACAACCATCACCGGCTCTCTCAACTCTGGCCATACGTCCACGTTCAGCACGACGCCCATCGTAGGTGAGCGAGCATCGCTATTCCCCGAGCGCGGACGCGCCTTCTTGCGCGGGTAGGTTCACCGACATGCACTTCGGCGTCCACACCGGTCTCCAAAACACCAACATCGCCGAACTCACGAGCCTCTGGCAACGCAGCGAATCGCACGGTTTCGAATGGATCTCAATTTGGGACCATTTCTATGCGGCCGACGGTACCGGTAACGCCCACTCGCTCGAAGCCGTTGCCAGTCATGCCGCCCTCGCAGCGAGCACCTCGCGAGTTCGGTGCGGCAGCCTTGTGTACTCAGCCGGATACCGGCACCCCGCGGTCCTCGCTAATGCCATGGCGACGCTCGATCAGATCGCCGATGGCCGCATCACTCTCGGTTTGGGTGCGGGATGGATGGCCGCTGAGTACCGGGCCTACGGCATGGACTTCGAGCCAACCGGAGTGCGGCTGGCCCGTCTAGAGGAGTCGATCCAATGCGTGCGAGGACTGCTCACGCAGGATACGACTTCCTTTAGCGGCGCGTTCTACACACTCGACGATGCGCGCTGTGAACCAAAGCCCGTCCAACAGCGCCTTCCAATATGGATCGGCGGTGGAGGGGAAAAGGTGACGTTGCGTATCGCGGCGCGCCATGCCGATGGATGGAACGTGCCATTCATCGCACCCGACGCATTTGCACACAAGGTCGAGGTACTGAACAGACACTGCGAAACCGCAGACCGAGACCCGTCAACTATCACGCGTGCGATAAATGTCGGCATTGCATTCCAAGAAGAAGACCTGCACGCCCAGTACGGCAAGATGGCCAACTTCGTTCGCCCTGGTGTACTTATGGGATCAGTCGCCGAAATGTGCGACCGCGTAGGCGCATACCGAGAAGCTGGCGCAGAGTGGCTGATGCTCTCATTGCGCTCACCCTTTGACATCGAAGGGCTCGATCGCTTCGCGGCAGAGGTTCTACCCGCGCTCAAGTAACGAACGCTTGTCAGCTACCGCTACGCCCCTTACGCGCAACGAATGCTTGTTCCATGCCGGACCCCGAGAATGCCGCGGGCACCTGACCATCCACGGCATACCGATATAGCGCCGTGCGATAGATGCCACTCAACGCGCTCATTACGGCAATTACAGCAAGGCACCAAATCAGGCCTACGCCAACGGCAGGCGCCTTCATCGCTCCACCGGATGCAGAAACCCCGATCCAGATCGCAATCACTCCTGGAATCATCGCGGCACCCCCGATCAGAGAAAGGCCGAACTGCCCAACCAGGTTTTCACCCCAGGTCTTTTTGATGAGTGTCCCAGACCGCTTCAGCGCGTTCACCGGACCAACATCCTCAAACACGATGATCGGCACGGTGAGAAACGTCGCAACCTTCCATACCGCACCAAGGACTCCAGAAATCA
>SHUZ01000025.1 GCA_009694415.1 Acidimicrobiia bacterium | reverse complement strand
GACGTCCCCGCGCTCGGAACTCGCACAAAACCTGACTTCAGCGTCATACTTACGGGCTACTCAGCCCCACTCGCCGCCACCTGCTGCCGCCCGCGAAAGATTCCACATGTCCTCAGCTGACCACACCTCCCCTACTGGAGGAACCGAAATCGACGTATCCGGGCGGCCGCTCGCCCTTCGGGACGCAGATATAGACGCGTTCTTGCACCCCAAGACCATCGCCCTTATAGGCGCGTCCGAGCTATCTGCAAAACCAAATACTGCAATGACCCGCAAGTTCGACGCGTGGGCCAAGAACAATGGAGCCACCTTCTATCCGGTCCACCCCGTGTACGAGACGATCCTTGGACACAAGGTCTATCCCTCGATCTTCGACATCCCTGGCGACATAGACCTGGCGATCATTCTCACCGGTAAGGCCGTCGATACCTTCGAAGAGGTGCTCGCCCGCAAGGCCAAGTTCGCCGTGATCTTCGCCGCCGGTTTCTCAGAGACCGGGAGCGACGGCAAAAAGCTAGAAGCGCGCCTCGCAGACCTTGTGGCATCGGGCGATGTGCGGTTGCTTGGACCCAACACCAACCTCAACGCGTTCGAGAACTTTCGAACCGATCTCACCGGGCCATCGATCGCGCTTGTTACGCAGTCTGGCCATCAAGGGCGTCCTGTGTTTCAGGGCCAGGAGCTTGGGATACGACTCACCCATTGGGCGCCGACCGGCAACGAGGTCGACCTTGAGTTCGCCGACTTCGCTCGACACTTCGCCGACCAACCCGAGGTCGGAGTGCTCGCCTGCTACATCGAAGGCTTCAAGGATGGCCGCACATTGATGCTCGCTGCAGACCATGCAGCGAAGTTGTCCAAGCCCATCGTTATGGTGAAGGTGGGTCGCACAGACGAAGGCTCTTCGATGGCACAAAGCCACACGGGACACCTCACCGGTTCCGATGCCATCACCTCGGCAGTATTTCGCCAACTCGGGGTCACGCGCGTCGACGGGCTTGACGAACTCCTTGAGGTGAGCGCGGCACTCGCGCGCACACGGCCCGACACGATGCCCAAGTGGGCGAAGGCAGATCGTGAACCGGGGATCTGTGTTTATGCCATCTCTGGCGGAACTGGCGCGCACATGACCGACATGCTCGCCGGTGCCGACATACGCATTCCTGATCTCACAAAAGAAACGCAACGCGTCTTGCACGACGGGCTGATCCCCGCGTACCTGCGCGTCTCGAATCCCGTTGACTGCGGTGGCCCGCCTGTTGCAGATCGCCGCGGCCGCGCCATCCTCGATGCCATTGTCGCGGATCCAAAGATCGATGCGATCGTGGTGCCGATTACAGGCGCCGTCGTCGCATTCTCAAAACCGTTCACCCGCGACCTGGTGGAGGTTGCAAAAATAACGGACAAGCCAATCTTTGTGGTTTGGGGGTCGCCTCCAGGAACAGACGACACCTTCTACCGCATCCTGCTCGATGGAGGTCTCCCGGTATTCCGCACCTTCGGTAACGCCGTGAAAGGGGTGCGGGCCTACATCGACTACTGGCGGTTTGCGAGCGGCTACAAGTCGGCCTTCGACACGGCCCCACGTGAGGAAAGCCCCGCTGCGCGCAAGGCGCGCAAGATCTTGGCCAAGGCCGAACCTGGTTGCGCGCTCTCGGAATGGGATTCGAAGCAAATACTGAAGGCGTACTGCATCAAGACTTCACGTGATGTGTTGTGCACGAGTGCCGCAGAAGCGCGACGCGCGGCCAAACAACTCGGACTGCCGGTCGTCATGAAGATCTCCTCCCCCGACCTGCTGCACAAGAGCGACCTTGGCCTCGTCGCGGTCGGTGTGACCACCGCCAAAGACATCACCGACACGTTCAAGTCGCTAATGGCGAAGGCGCGCCGTGCTGCAGGACGTAAGGGAACAATCGACGGAGTGCTCGTCTGCGAGATGGTGACCGGCGGCGTCGAGACGGTCATTGGCATCTCCCAGGATCCATTGTTTGGGCCTGTTGTGATGGCCGGCTTAGGTGGCATCTTCGTTGAGGTTCTCGATGACGTCACGTTTCGGGTGCCGCCGTTCGGCCGCGACCAAGCCGAACGCATGCTCACCGAACTCACGGGAGCCGCGATGCTTGCCGGCGTACGCGGCGCCAAGCCTTCCGACACGGGTGCGCTTGTAGATGCGATTATGAACCTTCAGCGTCTAGCGATGGACCTGTCCGACGAAGTCGGGGAGCTCGATGTGAACCCGTTGCTCGTCAAGCCCAATGGCGCAGTGGCGCTCGACGCACTTATCGTGAGAAAGAAGTAGCCATGACACTTGATGCCGATACCCGCGACAAGGCAAACGCCGAGTTACTCGCCGACGTGAGCAATGGCGTACTAACGCTCACGATCAACCGTGCAGAGTCCTCCAACGCGATTCCTTATTACGTGCGCGACCGCCTCATCGAACACTTCCGTGATGCGCATAGCGACCTCGCCGTGCGCTGCATCGTGCTTACCGCTGCAGGTGATCGGCACTTCTGCACCGGCGCAGACCTACGCGTGAGTCGACCTGCGCAACCGAAACCCGATGGCGCGCCCGACTTTGTAACGGGTACCGCAGTGAACATGATGCGCACTGGCTTCCAGTCGCTCATGGAAGCCATCCAGGATTGCCAGAAGCCCGTCATCGTTGCAATGAACGGCACAGCGGCAGGAGGCGGAGCAATGCTCACCCTGGCCGCCGACCTCGTAGTTGCTTCCGACACAGCCAAGATCGTCGACGTTTTCTCCAAGCAGGCGCTCATCCCCGACGGTGGCTTTATTTACCTGCTCCCGCGCATCGTCGGAACACACAAGGCCGCTCAGATCATGTTTCTCGGCGACAGCATCTCAGCGAGCGAAGCAGCGGAACTCGGAATAGTGAACAAGGTCGTTCCGGCCGCCGAGTTACAGGCCGCTACCAGCGAATGGGCAACGCGGATTGCTGCCAAGCCCACGAAGGTTCTCGGATGGGCCAAGAAACTGTTGCACGATGCCACCGAGATCGGGCGTACAGCGACCCTCGAGAACGAAGCGATGCTGGTAGAACTCAATCTCGGCACCGAAGATGGCAAGGAACGCATGGCTGCGATGGTCGAGAAGCGTGACCCTGTGTGGCGGGGCTGGTGAAAGATCGCACTGCGATTGTCGGCATAGGCCAGACCGCTTTCGGCAAGGGCTTGGCGGACAGCGAGTTATCGCTTGCGTGTCAGGCGATCAGCACGGCGATCGACGATGCTGGCCTGACACCTGGCGAGGTGGACGGGCTGTCCATGTTTTCCATGGAGAAAGGCCGCGAGGTCGAGGTAGCGCGCAATGTTGGCCTCGGTGACATCACGTACTTCTCAGAGCTTGGGTACGGCGGAGGGGCCGGGTGTGGTGTGGTCGGACATGCCGCGATGGCAGTGGCTACCGGCCAGTGCAATGTTGCTGTGGCATGGCGGGCCCGCAAGCGTGCGTCGAAGACGAGTCGCCCATGGTCGCAGGTGCCGGGTCGGATTGCAGGGCACTGGCAGTGGAGCAGGCCGTTCGGTGTGGTGCGACCGGTGGATGAGATCGCGATGCTCACGCGCCGTTACATGCACGAGTTCGGAGCGACCCGAGACCACCTCGCCAACGTGGCGATTGCATCGCGCAAACACGCCAACCGCAATCCACTCGCGAGCATGTACGACAAAGAACTAAGCCGCGAGCAATACATGGAAGGGCGCTGGATATCTGAACCGCTGTGCCTATTCGACAACTGCCTAGAGACGGACGGCGCACTAGCCGTGGTCATCACAAGCGCCGAGCGCGCACGTGATCTTGCGCAACCTCCGGCGTTCATACACGCGTTCGCGCAGTCCATCCCGCAACAACATCAGGTGATGACCAACTACTTCTGCGAAGATCCGCTCATCGGCCCGGCGTACGCGTGCGCGAGTCGGTTGTGGGAACGCTCCGACATCAAGGCTGCCGACGTGCCAGTCGCGCAGTTGTACGACGCGTTCAGTTCGTTGATCCCCTTGTCGCTTGAGGGCTACGGATTCTGCGAACGCGGAGAGGGTGCCGCATTTACCGAGAACGGCGCGTTGGAATGGCCGACCGGTCGCTTGCCCACCAACACATCGGGCGGTGGAATGTCGGAGGCTTACGTGCACGGCTTCAACCTGGTCCTCGAAGGAGTGCGACAGTGCAGGGGCACCTCGACAAGTCAGGTCGAAGGCGCAGAGAGTTGTCTAGTAACGAGTGGCGAGGGCGTGCCTACCAGCGCTCTCCTGTTGCGGGCATGACCATGGAAACCGGCCTGCTGCTCCCCTACCTCGACGATGAGGTGGCCGCGCCGTTCTGGGCGGCGTGCAGCCGCAACGAGTTGGTCGTGCAAACGTGCGCAGCCTGCGACAAGTCGCGCATGCCACCGCGCCCGATGTGCCCACACTGTCGATCGATCGCTGTGAAGTGGGAACCGACGAGTGGTTTCGGAACAATCTGGTCGTACATCGTTCCGCACCCACCGCTTCTACCTGCCTACGCAGAGTTGGCCCCTTACAACGCGATCGTCGTTGCGTTGGAGGAGGACCCCACGATCCGCTTCGTCGGCAACTTGGTCACATCGGCAAATGGTGCGATCAACGAGATCGATCCCGCAACCATTCGCATCGGCGAGAAGGTGCGCGTCGTCTTCACAACCATCGACGATGTAACCCTCCCGAGATGGGTACGCGCCGACTAAGCACACAACCCAGTATGTGGCTGCTCCACACGCGCATCGACGCCGCGTCCTCCACGGCCAGGGGGGGATTCGGCCGGAGAACTGCGGCGTCAATGGTGTCGGGCGAACCCGACGGGGTGGATCTTGGAGATCTATGCGGCCCGTGAGGACTGCGTGGTGCCCCGGTTGCGGAGCCGTCCGAGGGTTCTTTCCCACCGCAGCTGGCGTTCGATCCAGCGGCGTGCGTCCCGTGAACTGGTGCGCGACGCAAGGCCTGCTGTGAGTTCTGCGCTCGCTGCTGGGTTCATCGGTTTCCGCCTACACTTGGTGTACTGACTATGAGAGTAAACACTCTGAAGGTAGTTCCTGTCAAGTAAGGTGACGACAGTCACAGCCATCCCAGCATGCTCCCAAACCCCCCGAGGACCCATGGTGTCGCAAGAAAACCCCGAGCCCAGCTGGCGCATCGATGATCTTGCCCAGCAGGCAGGGCTCACCGTCGATACGATCCGTTTCTACCAGCGCGAAGGTCTGCTCCCCGCAGCAGAACGAAGTGGGCGAGCGAAGGTCTACGGGGCCGACCATTTAGAACGTCTCACGCGCATCCGCGACCTCCAAGCGCGCCGCTTCTCCCTTGCCGCCATCCGCGCCCTGCTCAACAGCGAGCGCCCCGATCTCGTGAACGGCATCTTCGCGGGCGAAGGTGGTCTTTCGTATTCTCTATCGGACCTTGTCGAACGCTCTGGCTGCTCGCAAAAACTTCTAACTGGTTTGCGCGATAACGGACTCCTACGCGACCCGCGTGACTTCGGACGCGACGCATACGACGCAACTGACCTAGACGTAATGCGCGCAGCGGCCGAGCTCGTTCGCGGTGGACTTCCCGAAGCACTCGTCGTCGAACTCGCCGCTATCTACGTACGCGGCGTCGAAGCCATGCAAGTTCAGGTGCTCGATCTATTCGGTGGAGCGATAGGACCTGCATGGGAACCCGAAGAGCTATCAGCATTTCAAGCCGTCGCAAGCGGCAACGCCGGTCGTCTCTTACCACTTGTTACGCGCGTCGTCGACTACGTGCACCAACGCACTCTGCAACGCCTAACGCTCAGCGCAATAGCGCGCGACGCACCTAGCGCCCCCAACTATTAGCCCCAACTAATAGCGGGGACCTAAGCCCCGAGGTTCCAGATGCGCGTCGCGTTGCCGCCGACAATCTTGGCCTTCTCGTCGGCAGGGATCGAATTCATTGTTTCTTCGATCACCTTGCGCGAGTACGGCCAGTCGTTGCCGTGGTGGGGATAGTCACTCGACCACATGATGTTGTCGATACCCGCCTGGTGGCGCAACGCGATGCCTGTTCGATCGGTGATGAAACTCGCTGCGTTGTTGGCGTACCAGTAGTACGACGGCGGCTGTTCTATTGGAAGATCGCCCCAAGAGCGATTGCGCCAATACCGGTCGTCGAGGCACTCAATGAAGTGCGGAAGCCACCCAACGCCTGTCTCTATCCACGCCACGGTCAATTCTGGGAACCGATCGAATACGCCGGTAAACAACATCGACGTGATGTTGCCTGCCGCCATCGAGAACACATGACTCATGCTCCCAATCGCCTTCGCGCGTGTCGCTTCGCTCGACATGTCGTACAACTGATTTCCGGCTTTCGCCGCAGCCTCGCGGCCACGCATGCGTTGCTTGCGGCTGATGATGTTGATATGGATCGATACCGGTATGCCCTCATCTACCGCTGCCGCCCAGAACGGATCATCATCACGCGACAAGGTCTCGTTGCCGGATGGCCAGTTGGAAATGACCACGCCCTTTCCCCCGCGCGCTTTCGCCTTGCGTAAGCCGTCGATCGCAACGTCAATACTGAGCGACGGTATCTGCGCCATACCGATCAAACGCGTCGGGTCAGGTGCGCAAAACTCCTCGAACAAAAAGTTGTTGTACGCCTCTACGCCTGCCATTACAAAGTCGTCGTCAGCGTCGCCGAGGAAGTGACTCATCGTGCGTTGCGGCGGGAACAAAATCTCCGCCGAGACTCCATCGGTGTCCATGTCGGCAAGGCGCGCTTCACCGTTGTAGCAACCCGTACGAGCTTGCTCATAGGTAACGCCGTACCAGCGAAACTGGTCGTACGACATGCCCGGAGTGGAGACCAACCCGATGGGATCGGGATCGCCGCCGACAGCCGTCAACCAGGCGTCGCCACCTTCATGGTCCTTGACCAATTTCGGGGCCCTGTCGCGGAAACGCTCGGACAGCCAGTTGTCCCAGATGTCCGGTGGTTCGAGGATGTGGCAATCGGCATCGACAATGCGGGGCTCGGCCATGTACGTACTCCTCGGGATTAGGCGCGGGTGCCAGCGTAGACTGACACGGGTGTCAGGTAAAATTTCGGAGGGTTCGCCTGGAGGGACCGTGGCAGTAACCGCGGAAATCGGGCTCCGTCAGTCACTGCTATCCGGACTGAGAGTTGTGGACTTGGCAGGTGACCCCGCCGCCATGGCCGGGCGCATGCTCGCAGACCTGGGTGCCGACGTGTCGCTCGTCGAGGGTCCCGACGGGCACCCGCTGCGCGCACAACCCCACAGATTTTCGGCCTGGGCATACGGGAAACACATTCTTTCTGTCAGCGGTCCCGATGATCCGGACCTGTCGGCCGCACTCGCCGCCGCCGAGATTGTCATCGACACCCCCGGTTTCCCAGGGGCATGGTCACTCGATCCTCTCCGCGCACCCGATGCCATATGGGCAAGCGTCACACCCTTCGGGCTCGATGGGCCGCGCTCGTCCTGGCGCGCCTCCGACCTCGGGGTGATGGCTGCCAGCGGAAACATGTTTTGCACCGGCTTCCCCGACCGCGCGCCGCTTCGATGTAGCGAACCATCTGGCTACGCACACGTCGGTGGCGAAACTGCAGTCGCCGCGCTTTCCGGCCTCGCTAGCGGCCGTCCTCAACGCATCGACATCTCAATGCACGAAGTCATCTGCATCGCCAACATGTCCACGCCTGCACGCTTCCCCGTCACCGGCTTCCGCGGTGTGCGCCGCGGTCCCAATGTCGGCGCTACCCGCGAGATCTGGGCAACGACCGATGGCTACGTGAGCTTCGGACTCCGCGGTGGCAAGGCACGCATCCGTTCCCTCGAAACCCTCACGCGCCTCGTCGACACTCCGACATTGCGCGCCATGGACTGGTCCACCTTCTCGCCCAATACGGCCGACGACGCGACATTGCGCGCGATCGAGCTCGACGTCGCAGCCTTCTTCGCACAACACACGATGGCGCAGCTGTACGACATCGCTTGCGACACGAACCTCATGCTCGCCCCTATCAATGGACCGGCAGAAATACTCGCAAGTGCACAACTGGCTGCGCGTGACTTCTTCACCCAGACCGACCGGAACAAGGCATTGCCCAAAGCGTTCGTCACGGTGCGTTCTGCGCCTCAACAAGCCGTGGCACTACAAACCCCTTCGCCTCCTCCTGTTCGCACGGCCCCTTCCGCGAACAGAGGCGCATGGGCTGGCACCAACATCATCGAACTCGGAGCCGGTGCAGCAGGCCCTATTGCTACGCGGTACTTCGCGGAGCACGGAGCGGCCGTCCTGCGCATCGAATCTCACAGCCGCCCCGACTTTTTGCGCGTGTATGCACTCGGCCCGAAGAACCCACACGGCCTCGAAGGCGCGCCCATGTTCGATGGCCTCAACGTTTCGAAACGCGACGTCAGCTTCAACCTCAAAAACCCCCGAGCCGTCGAACTCTTGCGGCGCCTCATCGTCGAGTGGGCCGACGCTGTCGCAGAGAATTTTGCGCCGCGGGCGATGGTCGGCTTCGGTCTCGACTACGACTCGCTAGCTGCCATCAAACCAGATCTGGTAATGGTCAGCGCGTGTATAAACGGCCAGACAGGGCCCCACAAGGACTACCCCGGCTTCGGTGGCCAAGGGTCAGCGCTCGCCGGATACAACTTCCTCACTGGTTGGCCCGACCGCGAACCCGTCGGGCCGCACGCAACCATCACAGACTCGCTAGCACCGCGTTTTGTAGCAACCGCGCTCGCGGCCGGGTTGCTTTACCGGCGTCGCACAGGGAACGGGGCATACCTCGACGTAAGTCAGGTCGAGGCCGCCATCTATTCGCTCAGTCCGTGGCTCCTCGAGTATCAGGCAACTGGTACCGCCCGCGGCCGGGCAGGCAACGAACACGAACGCGCGCTCTTGCATGGCGTGTTCCCTTGTGCTGCAGAGGGTGAAATCGGCGACAGGTGGATCGCGATTGCAGCATGGACCGAAGACGAGTTAGAACAACTGCACGCCATCACCGGCACGGACATCGCAGCGTTCACAAGTACACGCAGCCGAGCGGAGATTGCCGAGTTGTTGCAAGGCGCGAGCATTGAGGCTGTTCCGGTACAGGACTTCGCAGATCAACACAGCGATCCGCAACTCGCACACCGCGGCCACTTCGTATCACTAACCCATCCCGTGATGGGGCCAGGACTCTATGAACGCAACGGTTTCCGATTTTCAGATGCCGAAGCCGGTTACGACCGCAGCGGACCCACACTCGGCCAAGACCAAGACTGGGTGCTCACCGACTTGCTCGGTCTAACCGCTGCCGAAATCGCCGACCTCACTGAAGACGGCGCGTTCGACTGACCTCTACGCTGGCATGCAGGTGCCGCCGTCTACACACAGCACTTGACCGCTGACGAGCTTGGCGTCGTCGGACGCGAAGAACACGGCCGTACCCGCCAGATCTTCGGGCTCCAAAGCTTGCTTCATGGCGCTCATCAGCGGAATCATTCCGATGTATTCCTCGGGAACAATCTTCTTGGTCGCTTCAGTCATCGTGACGCCCGGAGCAATGCAGTTGACGGTCACGTTGTACTGACCGAGTTGCCCCGCCAAGAACTTGGTCAATCCGATGATCCCCCACTTGGTCTGGCTGTAAGTGAACGCCCCGACGCCGGTGAAGTCGCCCATCGGCGCCATGTTGTACATATAGGCAGCGCCAGACGACTGGTTGATGATTCGTCCCCAACGTTTCTCAACCATCGGTGGTGCACATGCGCGCGCCATCAGCCATGAGCCGTGCAGGTTGACCGCGAACACCTTCTCCAAGTACTCGTGGCTGTTGTTCGCATTGTCGATGTCGTAATAAAGCGCGGCGTTGTTCACCAATATGTCGAGTGCTCCGAAATGGTCAAGAGTTGCCTGCGCACACGCCTTGGCTGAGTCGCCGTCCGAGATGTCGGTCTTCACGAAAATCGCTTCGCCCAGACCATCGAGGTACTTCATCGCACTCTCAGCGCGGTCTTCGTTGATTTCGGCAACGACAACCTTCGCGCCCTCCGCGAGGAACCGCTCGGCATACGCGAGGCCGATGCCTTGTCCAGCGCCAGTGATAACTGCGACCTTGTCCTGAAGTCTTCCCATGTTTTTCTCCTACGTAGGGCCCGTTGTCGGGGCGAAGTTACTTCTTGAGTCGTCCAATGAGATTGAAGCGTTCGGTAATGACAGGTGCACCGGTTACGGAATCGGTCCACTTCGTCTCGACAACAACGAACGTCATCACCGCGGCGTCTGTTTCTTTCTCATAAATATCAGTGATCTTGCCGAAGCCATCGAGCACGTCGCCCACCAAGATCGGCTTGTGGTAATCAAATTCCTGCTCGCCATGCAATACAAGCGCGCCCTTCCCGAAAAGTTCACCCATCACGCGGTGCATCGGATTGTCGCCACCCGATGGATCAGGTGGCTGGTCCTCGCGAAAGCTTCCCCAGAAACTCGCAGCGAACGTAAACGTCGGCGGCGCTGGAATGGCGGCGAACCCCGCGTCCCGCGCTGCACCAGGGTCGCGATACACGACGTTGTTGTCGCATACGGCGGCGGCGAACTTGCTAACAGGTCCACGCTCGACGGTCACTTTCCATGCGCCCGTCGGCTTCCCAATGACACTCGTATCAACCGCCATAGATCGATCTTCTCCCTTGGTGATCGTTCGCATCATCGCGCTAATGTGACGCGAACGTCAGTTTTCATTCCGCGGGAAGGAATATGCAAATGGGCATGCTCGACGGCAAGGTCGCAATCGTTACCGGTGCTGGCAATGGAGTCGGCCGAGGTGAGGCCATTCTCCTCGCGGATCACGGAGCCAAGGTGGTCGTAAACGACCTCGGAACTTCCGTGAGCGGCGACGGCGCCGACCAAAAGGTGGCAGATCAGGTCGTTGATGTCATCAAGGCCAGAGGCGGCGAGGCCGTTGCCAATTACGACTCTGTAGCTGACTTTCAGGGCGCGGCCAACATCGTCAAGACGGCCATCGAAGCGTTCGGCGGCCTAGATGTACTGGTCAACAACGCTGGTGTGCTTCGCGACAAGATGATGTTTTCGATGGACCCAGAAGACTTCGATGCCGTTATGAAGGTACATGTATATGGCGGGTTCAACACGATGCGTCACGCCTCCGAATACTGGCGCAACGAGTCGAAGGCAGGAAGGCAGCCAAGCGCTTCCATCATCAATACCGTCTCTAGCGCAGGGCTCCAGGGCCAGGAGAGCCAGATCAACTACGGCGCGGCGAAGGCAGGAATCGCTGCAATGACCGTGATCGCCAGCCTCGAACTGAGCCGTTACGGGGTACGTGCCAACTGTGTAGGCCCAGGCGGTTTCACCCGCATGGTCGGGCAAGCTCGCCCCGACATCGAAATCAAGAACCCAGAAGAATACGACACCTTCGATGCTATGAACCCCGGCAACTCCGCACCCGCTGTTGTCTGGTTAGCATCCGACGCGTCCAAGCCGGTTACCGGTCAAGTGCTGCGAATGGTGAGCAACTCGTTATGTGTTTACAAGCCATGGGAAATGGGCGAAGAGTTTTTCTCCACCGACAAAGAAGGCAACCCCATGCAATGGGAGCCAGAAAAAGTCGGGCACTTCCTCGGTCGCTACCACTTCAAGACCGCGAATCCCGGTATGCACGCGCAATACAAGCGGTAGGAGTGTGACAACCATGTTCGAGTTCGAAACGCTCGGATACGAAGAGCGCGACGGTGTCGCGTTTGTAACGCTCAATCGACCAGAGCGACACAACGCGTTCAACTCGTTGATGCAACGCGAACTCAAGGCGCTGTGGCGCGGCCTTCGACGCCATGATCCTGTTCGGTGTGTAGTTCTCACTGGCGCAGGTGAAAAAGCATTCTGCACTGGCATCGATCGCATGGAACAGATGGGCAACGAAACCGACACCGCCGACACGAATGAAGCCGTCGGGTCCGGCAGCACACCTTTCATGTTCAATGATCCCGGCGACAACATTGGTCCGAAGTCTTGTGACTTATGGAAGCCGGTTATCGCAGCGGTAAACGGCATGGCATGCGGCGGCGCCTTCTACATGCTCGGCGAAGTTGAGTTCATCATCGCTGCAGAGCACGCCACCTTTTTCGATCCGCACGTCACGTACGGTATGACGGCGGCCTTTGAACCAATTCACATGTCGGGTATCACTCCCTTCGGTGAGATCATGCGCCTCTCGTTGCTAGGGAACCACGAGCGTATGTCCGCACAACGCGCGCACCAGATCGGAATGGTCTCCGAAGTTGTGCCAGCCTCCGACCTAATGGAAAGAGCGAGCTGGGCGGCCGGCGTAATAGCCGCACAGCCTCGCCTCGCGATCGAAGGCACCGTGCGCGCAATCTGGGGAGCTCGTGAACACGGCCACCGCGAGGCGCTGCGCTTGGGTTATGCATACGTAACCATGGGCACTAGCCCGGAATCCATCGCAGAGGGTCAAGCGGCGTTCGAAGCGGGCAAACGGGTCGAGTGGCGACTGCGTTGAAACAAGAACTGCCATGAACAAGCGCGTAGCAATCGTTGGATCTGCACTGTCGGACTGCGGTCGCGTGGACACGAAGTCGCCCTTCGAACTCCACTTCCAAGCGACGAGTCGCGCAATTGCAGACGCTGGACTCTCCAAGTCCGACATAGACGGATTCGCATCATCGGGCATGGGTCTCCTGGCGCCTGTCGAAGTCGCTGAGTATTTGGGATTACGCCCTACCTGGTTCGACGGAACCGGCGTCGGTGGCAGCACATGGGTCGTTATGGCTGAACATGCGATCGAAGCTGTCGCCCAGGGTCATGCCGACGTTGTGGTTCTTGTCTACGGATCAACATCGCGTTCAGACCTCAGGTCGAGCAGGCGTCGAGCGAACCTGAACTTCGGTGCGCGCGGACCCGTGCAGTTCGATGCGCCATATGGGCACACGTTGATCGCCAAATACGCGATGGCCGCCAAGCGACACATGCACGAGTTCGGCACGACCATCGAGCAACTCGCCGAGATCGCCGTAAGCACGCGGTACAACGCGTCGCTCAATCCAGAGGCGTACTACCGCGACCTAATAACAATCGACGACGTCCAAGAATCAGTGATGATCGCCGACCCTCTCACCAAGTTGCACTGCTGCATTCGGTCCGACGGCGGCGGCGCCATCGTCATTACTTCCGAGGAGCGCGCCAAGGACTTGGCGAAGCCTCCTGTGTGGATCTTGGGGTCCGGCGAAGCCTCTTCACACACAACGATGTCAGAATGGCATGACTTCACAGAGTCGCCAGCTGCACAATCCGGCAAGCTCGCCTTCGAACGCGCCGGACTAACCCCGGACGATGTCGACGTGTGCGAGTTCTACGACGCATTCACGCCGATGGTGCTGCTAACGCTCGAGGGCCTCGGGTTCTGCGGTAAGGGCGAAGGTGGACCCTTTGTGGAAGACGGCAAGCTCCGCGTCGGCGGCGCGTTACCGACCAACACCGACGGCGGAGGGCTCTCCGCGTGTCATCCGGGGATGCGCGGAATGTTCTTGATGGTCGAAGCGGTGCGCCAACTCCGTGGCGAGGCCGTGGGTGGTCAGGTTCCCGACGCCAAGATCGCGTGCGTGAATGGAACCGGCGGATGGTTCTCTACTGCCGCGACCCTGTTGCTCGGGATCGAGTAGCAGAAGCACCAAAGAAACCTCGGTGGACTAACACAGCCAGCGAATCGACCATCGCTTCGTCATCAACACCGAGATCGCGCGAAGCGATGGCGTATGAGGACCGTTCGATCATCGCCATCAACGCAGCCGCTGACGCCTGGGTCTGCGACGGATCTAGGCCCGCTTCTTCCATGCGGCCGCCAAGCGCGGTTGCAATCTTCGTGAACGCACGCACTCCGAGGCGGTCGATGTCCCGATCACTCACCTGATCTTCCATCCATGCGCGTATCACCACGCCGTAGCGCCGATACATGGCCACAAAGCGTGCAAGAAAGTCGCGCAACTCCATCTCCCCCGCACTACCCGAATCGATCGGACCAAGTTCTGCGGCCAATCCCTCTACTTCGCTAGCGCAGTCGATCGCAAGGGTGCGCAGTAGGTCTTCTTTATTGGAGAAGTACAAATAAAAGGTGCCGTGCGAAGTCTCGGCGACGCGCACAATGTCATCGACACGACTCTCGTGGTAACCCCGCTGAGCAAATACCTGCAGTCCGGCATCCGCGAGACGACGCATCGTCTTGCGGCCCTGCACACGCAACTCACGGCGCTGGCCAGGTGCTCCACCACCCACTACGGCGCCATAAGCAGGCTTAGTGGTGCGTCTTGGACCGAAGTTGTGCGATTCTCTTGACATGCTCCCCACAATGACACGCGAGGCTGCACGTCGATTTGGCGATTCTACCGCCTACGTAACCGAGGCTGGCTGGCCCATCACGTACAGCGACATCGATCGCATCTCCGATGAGGTTGCCGCCGGGCTCGTGCGCCGCGGCGTCGGAGAAGGCGACGTTGTGGCACTCGTACTACCACCAGGCCCCGAGTATCTCCTCACCTATCTGGGCGCAGCGAAGGTCGGTGCAATAACAACGGGGGTGAACGATCGGCTCGAACCCTCCGAGCGCCAGGTGCTACTCGAACAAGCCGCTCCGCGCCTCGTTGTTGCAGGCGAAGGTCTCGCCCCGGCAAACGTGGGACTCGTCTCCGGTAACGACATCGGGCTCGTAGAGACGGGCGTGGCCGACTCACTCGACAGGGTGCTCCGGGAGTTGCGCGACGCTGGCGACGAAGTAGCGCAGTTGCCCGACGATCCCGATCGGCAGGTTGCCATCATCTACACCTCAGGCACGACAGGGTTACCAAAAGGTGCGCTGTATACCAACAGCCAACTCACATTCATCACCAAGACGGACGTCGGTAATGCGTGGGGCGGTGGCACCCTGGGAATGAGCGGAACTTCGTTCGCGCATCTCGGCTTCATGACGAAGTTGGCGGGCAACATGAAGCGCGGTTCAACCACGTTCATACTCGGCAAGTGGCGCGCTGAACAGGCGCTGCAACTTGTCGAACGAGAGCGGTTGGCTGTGGTGGC
Organism: Acidimicrobiia bacterium; assembly: GCA_009694415.1. GTDB lineage: Bacteria > Actinomycetota > Acidimicrobiia > IMCC26256 > JAENVU01 > SHUZ01. Next base: position 7,182 of record SHUZ01000025.1, on the reverse strand, counting down.
CGGCGTGCCCACTCAACTCGCATTGATGCTGCGTCACGCCTATTTCGATCGCTGCGATGTGGACAGCGTGCAATATCTCCTCGTCGGAGGGGGGCCGATCACTCCGGGCCTCGCTGACGAGGCGCGGCGACGCTTCGGCGCGGCCCTTGCAACTCGCTACTCATGCACCGAGGCTGGCATCGGCTTGGCCACGGCATTCGACGATCCCAACGAAGACGCGGTGCTTAGTGTCGGTCGCCCATTGCCCTTTGTCTCTCTCGCGGTTCTCGGTGATGACGATCGCCCCGTCGCTCAAGGCGATGTAGGAGCAGTCTGCCTCCGCTCCCCTGCCGTGATGTCGGGATACTGGCGTGATCCCGAAGGGACGCAAGCGGCATTCACAGAAGATGGACATGTTCGCACCGGTGATCTCGGATGGGTCGACGACCGCGGTCGCTTGCGTCTCGTCGGCAGGAGCAAGGATATGTATGTGCGCGGCGGTTACAACGTTTACCCGGTCGAGGTGGAGGCGGTGTGCTCAGAACATCCGTTGATCGGCGCCATCGCCGTGGTGCCGCGCGCGGATGATGTGATGGGTGAAGTTGGAGTGGCGGTGGTGGTAGCGCGGGCGGGTGGCCGCGCACCGACGCTCGAAGAGCTGCGCGAGTTCGCAAGCGAACGACTCGCGAAGTACAAACTGCCCGCAGAACTGATTGTGGCGGACGCGTTACCGCTCACACCAGGCGACAAAGTCGACCGCAAGGCCCTCCTCAGGGTTCTCGGCACGTTCGAGGCCCTATAAGGGCCCGAAACGTGCCGAGAACACTCGGGTAGGGTGCCTACGCATGGAATTGGAACTTGACACCGACCAGGAGCAGCTTCGCGACAGCGTGCGCGCCGTTCTCGATGCTGAATGTGCACCCTCATTCGTCCGCGAGATTGTCGATGCACGCCTCGCTGGAGATTCGGCCAAGGCAGCGCAACTGGGCGCCTCGCTGTGGGGCCAGATGTGTGAGCTCGGATGGGGAGCGCTAACCGTTCCAGACCAATTTGGCGGCCTAGGGCAGACCGCAGTCGAACTTGCTGTGCTTGCCGAAGAAGCGGGCCGCGCACTAGCCCCCACGCCGCTGATGGCCACCCTCTCCCAGTTCATCCCGGCGGTCCTGGAATGTGGAAGTGCAGATCAGCGCGAGATGCTGTTGCGCCCGGTCGCCGAAGCGGCGGCCAGTGGCACCCTCGCAATTGCAGAAGAGTCTGGCGCGACGGACCCTGCCCTCACTAAGGCCATCGCTACACCGGAACCCAACGGCAGTTACCGCCTTGAAGGTACCAAGCACTACGTGATGGAACCGTCCCAAGCGACCGAACTAATCGTGGTCGCACGCGTTCCCGAAACGCTTGGTGAGGACGGCGTCGGAGCGTTCGCTGTTCCTGTCGAGTCGCTCACGATTGCCTCGGTGCCATCCCTAGACCCTTCACGGGAACTAGCGATGGTAACGATTGACGGCTGTGTCGTACCGGCTGACCGCGTCCTTGGCTCCCCTGGACCCCAAACCACGAATGGATTGCGCCGTGCTGTCGAGGTTGCAACCGTCGCTCTCGCTGTTGAGAGTGTCGGCACCGCCCAAGCCGTGTTCGACATCTCGCTCGAATACGCGATGCAACGCGAACAGTTCGGCGTGCCGATCGCATCCTTCCAAGCGACGAAACACAAGTTCGCGGACATGCTCGTGCTCCTCGAACGCGCGCGCTCTCTCGCCTACTTTGCCGCTCTGACGATTGCCGAAGATGACGACCGACGCGCCCTTGCTACGTCCATGGCAAAGGCGGCGGCGGGTGACGCCATTACCCGGATCGCAAGAGAAGGAATCCAGGTACTCGGCGGCATCGGATACACCTGGGAACACGACATGCATCTATACGTACGGAGATTGCAAACAAACGCTGTTCTATTCGGAGGCGTGTCCGCTCACCGCGCTGTAGTTGCCGACCTGATCGGCGTCTAAAACCGCCCCGCGGTAGCTCTAGGGCTTCATGATGCACTCGAAGAGTGCGTAGTAGATAACGAGCAACACGGAGGCGCTGATGATCGCGTTCTTGTGCGATTCGTACATCCAGTTCGTGAAGTTCTGTCCCTTGCCACCGATCACGCCGAGGCAGTTGAGCTCGAGAACGATCAAGATCAGAAGTGAGATCCCGTAGTAATAACCGCGGTTCTGCGCATCGAAACTGCCAAAGAAGTGTGAAGTCCCGATCATGAACATCAGCATTGGGAAGCTGAAGATCACGTTCTGCCGCGACGCCATCAAGGAGGTTCGGCTACAGGCCGCTGCGTCAGGGTTTGCTGTGCCACCAGCCTGCACGTTGCGAGCGTTTGCAATCACCACCTTCTGATTGCGCCAAATCACACCCCAAACATTCGCGAACATCGTGAGACCTAGCAGGATCCCGATCATGATGCTGACGCCGCTCGCCTGCTTGGCCCACTTCATGTCAGTGAGTTGATCCTGTAAGTAAAGGATCAAGAAACCCATGATCACTGTCGCGAGAGCCGACCAGCGGAACCACTGAAGCGCGCGTGATGCAACCTTGTCGACCGCGTTGTTGCGCGCTCCGGCTTCCATCTCGGCGAACGCTGGAACCTGCACGAAGTTGAAGTAGTAGAGCAAGCCGATCCACATGATGCCCGCGAGCACGTGTCCCCAACGAACAAAAAAGGCCCCGCCGCCCTTGGTGAACAGTTCCAGCGCTAGTTCCATGACGATTTCCCCCTAGGTGACAAGATGCGCGAAAAGTAGCACCCACCGGTGGGGCAACGGAGGATGGACTATCCGGGCGCCACTGTCGTCGATGCCGTTTCGCCGAGCATGACCAAGTCCAATCGGCCATTGCCTACATCAATCACAGTGATCGAACAATGGCCGGGTGCGAATGAAATCACTGCGTCATTACCCGTAGCCGCGCCTACAGCAGCATTGATGGCAACGAAGTGGGTAACCACAATCGCATCGGCCTCCAGGGCGAGCAGGCGACCCACGATCCGGTCGCGGAACACCGCGAACTCTGGACCCAGCGCCCCGTAGTTACTCGACAGCACCTCGCCAAGCCATGCGCCATGGTCCAGGGCGAGATCCTTTGGACGCTGTAACTCGCCGACCGCAGGGTCAACATCGGCCGGTGTCCCACACTGGGTTTCGAGCGGCTCGGCCGTCTCACGGGCACGCCGCAGCGGCGACACGATTATCGGGAGCGGCCCAAGTGGAGCCATCTGCACAGCCAACTGCGCGGCCTGTGCGTTGCCAATCTGGTCGAGACCAGGATCCGGGGACTCTGTGTCCTCCCACGTGACAGTGGGCTTGCCGTGGCGAACGAGATACAGCCGCGGCATCTAGCTCGCAGCGTTTGGGTCGGCAGATCCGTACCCTGGCCGTCCGGCCGCTTCCCATTCTCCATAGAACTCGAAGAACGGCATGCCGAATGGATCCTCACCGCGCAGCGGCATACTCCCGCGTCGAATCGTCCAGTTCATCGGAGCGAGTTCGCCTGCGCGTGCGAAGTGTCTCTCCGCGGCATCAATGCGACCAGCGCGTGCGAGATGTGCGCCGACGCGTCGTTCTACGCGCGCCAGTTGTTCTTCGGGAGTCGGTACCACGGCGTGTTCCCGTTCGCTTAGTGGCGGCAACACGCCGTCAACCACCCATGCGCGCAGTTGATTGTGGTGAACGCTCGAATCGATTCCCGTGAAGTCCTTGAAGAGGTCGTCACCCGGCACGATCACACACGGCCGTACGATGCGGTCGTCTTCGTCTATCCAGATCACCGTCGGCACGTTTACGATTCCAAACAACTCGCCAAGCAGGTGTTCGCGATCTAGGAGCACCGGGTAGCTGGGTTTTGGATCGGCGGCGTCGAACCATTCGCGAGCCGCGTCCGCGCTGTCATCGAACGCGACGGCGACTACTTCGAAACTGTCACCCAGTTCTTCACTGAGACGCTGCCAGACCGGCAGGTCGTAACGACAGCCTCACCATGAAGCCCAAGCGACCAACACTTTCTTCTTGCGACCGATTGACGAGAACCGGAACGGGGTGCCGTCGAGAGTCGGCAATTCGAAGTCGGGCGCAATACCTGTTGCAATCACATCGGCGCGCACGTCGGCTGTCTCACCAAAAGACAAAACGCCTTCCTCGATATCGAGCACCACAGGTAGCCCAAGCGCGGCAGCGAACCGTTCGACATCTAAATCGCCTGTTTCATCGACGAGCGCACCGTCTCGCACAGGTACACACACTTCGCCTCGGCACAACCCCTCCGGCTTGAGAAACCAGCCCGTGGCCGACGCAACCACATCGGGACCAACAAAAACGGACGTCGCAGAGGCCGTGGCCCCAACCCGGACCTCGCCGCGCTCGGGAACAACCAAGGTGATGGTGGAATCTGCCATGCCGTTCAGCCTACGGTACCGCTCATGCACACAGCCGATAACCGCAAAACAACGTCATCCATCGCGCTAATGCTCGCCGTCCTGGTGACGATGGCGCTTGCCGCCGGTTGCGGATCGGGCAGTGGCTCGGACGGCAAGCCCGTCAATGCCGAAGTGCACGTCGTGAGCCAAAACTTGTTGCATGGCATCGCTTGCCCTGCCGATAGCGATCGCTGCGACCTGCCATCGCGCGTGGCGTTGTTCGTTGCGCAGCTCGAAGCGGCCAACTGTCCTGAGATCGTGGCGATCCAGGAAGCCAACATTGCAACAGTCGACTTGCTCAAGGACAAGACCGCCGATGCCTGCGGTGGCCTCTACAACGTTGTTTGGGATGATGACCCGGCAGTGGACCGCGAGGTTGTTCTCACAACGGGCAAGGTGTTGGGCTCCGAACGTATTCGTCTGGCAGGACCGCTGCGTTCCGCGTTGTGGGTTCGCATAGCAGCGAAGGTTGGACCGGTAGACCTGGTCACCACGCACCTTGCAAGTAGCAGCGACAATCGGCCGTGCGACACAAACTCATGTCCACCGCCTTGCGAAATCACAGACACCCTCAACACGTGTCAGGCGCGCCAGTCCGCAGACCTGCTCGATTCGCACATGGGTCCGGGTTCGATCGGCATTCTCGCGGGTGACCTAAACGCCGCGCCTGGGGAACCGACGATCCAAGTTCTGCTCGACCGCGGGTACAGAGATACACACGCTGCAGCAGGAAATCCGCCATGTGATCCCGCTACGGGGTCCAACTGCACCAGCGGACGCATCGATGACTCACTCGTTGACATGACTAACCCGGCGAGCAAGCAAGCGGAACGCATCGACTTCGTGATGTTCGCCACCAAACGCAACTGCCACACCTTCCAGCCGACCGGCGTGTTCGCCGCAAATGGAGGTCCCGCAGGATTCGCAAATCTTGTGTACCCCGCAGACCACTCTGGCGTCGAAGCCATCCTTATTTGCAAGACAACAGCGGCCAACCGCGCTGCCAACACGCCAAGCAAGTCGGCATCCACTTCAACCACCAAGGCGGCAGTTGCCGTAGATCCCGCAACCGCCGAAGCGGTAACGGCCGCGTTCAACACCTTGTTCACGGGCGGCACCGACGCAAACACCAAACTCACCGCGCTGCAAGATGCCGACGCGCTGCGCGAATCATTCACAGCGCGGATGAAGTCTGTCGGTGCTCTCGCAGAACAAACGACGGTTCGTGTCGAGAATATGAATCAGGTGAACCCAGACACCGTCGACCTGACCTACTCAATCCTCATCCAGGGAGCAGTGGTTCTGGATGCGTTGCCCGGCCAGGCAGTGAAGGTGGACGGCAAGTGGCTCGTCAGTCGCGCGACCTATTGCGAAGTTGCAACCCTTGGCGCGGACGAAATCCCGGAGCCGTGCCGCTAGAGGGACGCCGCTAGAGGGACGCCGCTAGAGGCCCGGCAGGTTCTGCCAGTTTGAAACGCTTGGGTGCTTCGCCGCAGCAGGGCCTTCCCCGAACGCGAGCAGCACGTTCTTGGTGACCGCCAAAATCACAGGGTTGTACGGCGACCTCGGGAACTCCGGTGGCTCCAACTTTGAAACCCAATAGTTGGTACCCGCTGCAAAGACGCCCGCGCCGCTCGGCGCCGTGTAATACGTGACATCGGAATATGACGCGCGGCCGCGGCAATCAACCGGGGAGTGCGCAAAAATCTGCACGTTCTCTGGGCCGCCATCTCCTGGATCGAAGCGGTCGTACTCGGAACCCACAACAATCTCCAGGTGTTGCCCCTGCTTCATACCCGTGCCTTCCCATACCCAACCACCGGGATCATTCACAACAAGATCCGCACGCACAGGGTTGCACTCGTACTGCTGGCCAATGAGTTGAGCTTCGGGGCGATTGACCGGCGCATCGCGAAAACTCACTGTTGCTTGTGCCTGGTCCGTGCTACTGATGGGGTCGGCCGTCGACCTGTAGTTCACGACGTGACGATCCGGCCCAATGATCGACGGCTCAAAGCGAATCTGGCGATACACCGCGTTGGCGCCCAAGAACATCAGGTTGAGTCCCCTATCGCGCCCGGCGATCGCCGCGTCGAACATTTGCTTGGACCAGTACTCGTCGTGACCTAGCGACACCATCACCTTGTGTTGCGCGAGTCGTTGCGGCTGCTGTTGTAGGTCGATGTTGGTCATGTAGGTGACATCGAGGCCGAGTTCCTCAACGCGCATGATCAACGCCAACTCGTTACCGATGAAATCCGACGCGCCACCACTCACGATGTCATACGGCCGGTCGAAGCTCACCATCTTCGACCGGTCACGGCCGCGTGCAGTGCACGCATACAACGAACACCCACCCCACCGGTTATAGGCCTGCCACGTTGTCACGGCATTCATCACCACGTATGCAGCCGAACTGGCATCGTCGCGAATGGTCAGCGGTACCCACCGTTGTTGCCCGGTAGACGCAACAAGTTTGAGCAAGTACGCACCTGGTACCCAGCCCTTGTCGGGCGGCAATGTGATCGACGGCTCCCACGGCGCCATCACGGTGTCGGTCGCGTTGATCCAGGTGGCAGGTGCCTGTATGCGACCCGGCGTCGGCCCGGACGTCCAGATCAGACGCCCGCCGAGTCCCCAATACCAACCCATGCGGTATGCCTCAACAATGAAAGTAGGGGCGACGGTTGAGACCCGCAACGTGACGATGTCGCCCTGTTGCGCACTGGTGACATCTG
>SHUZ01000024.1 GCA_009694415.1 Acidimicrobiia bacterium | reverse complement strand
TGGATCTCGCTCCCGTCTTGAGCGTCGGGTGCAGGCGAAGTACCGCCTGTGATCACAGTTGCTCCAGGGTCAGCCTGCTTGACGGCGGGGTATGCGGCCTTTAGAAGTTCGGTATACCGATCCAAGTTTGGCTTCGGCTGTGCGAACGGTTGGTGGTTTGGCTCATTCCAGATCTCCCAAACAGAAATCGATCCTCGCAACCACGCGTTCGAGCTGTTGGCCCCGTATCTCTTGACCGCAGCGCGAATGAAATTCGCATAGTCCTGCGGGTTGGCTGGCAAGCAATGCAGCGACCCCGCAGGGCAATCACTCGGCCGCGCCCACAGCGGGCTGTACGCGACTCCAGCAATTATGGATAATCCGCGCGCACGAGCATTCAGAACTAGTCGGTCAGTCGCGTGATGCCAATTCCAAACGTTCGGACCTCCGTGTTGGATGTGGTTCCAGTCAACATCAAAGCGGATCCACTTGGCACCCGCCGTGGCGATGGCGTCGAGATCGCGAAGTTGATCCGTGTCACTCTCCCAAAGAATCTCGCTTCCAGTCGCGACACCGGCGCGCGCAGCTACATCTGTCTGCACTGGTAGCGCACCTGCGACCGGCATGAGTCCGGGACCAAGATCGACAAGCGCAGACGCGGCCCACACAGCGGCAACCAACAACAGCGCGACTCCAGCGCGACTCCGCATCCGATCCTCCATCGGTACTCAACCCGATGAAGATGTCGACCACGACGCGTGGTTTCTTTAGTCAGTTTATAAACGACTCACATAACAACTAGACGGCGCTGCCTACGAAAGGCCGCGCCGTCTAGTCAATTATTACGTTTGGTTGGTCAGGCTGTTACGCGGTTGCGGCGTGAGTGACGAACCATCACCACTCCGGCAAGCGCAGCACCGACACCGATCAACGCAAGTCCCGTCACGTCTCCACCGGTCATGGCCAAACTGGTCCTACTTACAGTTTCACCGGCGACTTCAGACCCACCAGCAGCAGCGGTCGCTGGAACCGGTGGTTCCGGGTAAGGGGCCGCGAACGCCGCTGCAGGAGCAAGCGCTCCAAGGACGATGCCGGAAGCGGCTAAGACCTTGAGGGTCCTACCTGTGTACTTCGTCTTGTTACTCATCAATTTTCCCTCCACACCGGGGCGGCTCCGCCATCGGTTGTTCACTTAGTGTAGTCGGGCTTGCACGAAGGTGCAACCCCCAACAAATTGCCCTCTATGGGACCTTTTTCACGCAATCCGAGCTATTGAAGAGACCAAAATCACTATCTGTGGCTACAAATTAATCGTTCGCGGACCATTATCGTCCCACGTTTTCCCACTGGCGGTCCAGTGCACTGCGGGGTACCGCGCCGAGGGTTCAATGCGGATTGTCTCGTACCCGTTAGGCACCGTAAACCGCAGTATGTATGACTTTTTCTCACCGCGAAGGAGACCGACCGAGATGCCTGCCACCCTCGTATTCGCGTCTAATCCGGAGACCACAAGCTCGCCTCCACCCTCGATCGAGATGTCGCGAGAGACCTTTGGAATGTTGACTGAGAGGATGCCTCGGTACTCGCCTTCAACGAACGATGGGTCATATGGACCAATTACATAACTGGGGAGTCCCATCGGCGCCTGGTCCTCGAGCGTCACGACCACCGATACCTCTGTACCACCCGATACCGCCTTGTGGGTGAGGTCCGCTGTGACGGGTAGGAACTGATCGAGTTTGTTGCCCGAAAGATTCGCCACCCCAAGCAGTAGCGAGTTCGGAGACAATCGACCCGATATTCCCGCACCTTCCCAAGCGCGTTGTTGTTTGGCATTAGAAGACCACCCAAGAACATGGCGGCCTTGCGAAGCGCGTCGCAACTGTTCAACAAGTTCCGCTGTGTCCCACTCGGTTGCATCCAACTTGGCGACGACCGCTCGCGCTACGGCGCTGCTTCTCTCTCGGCGAGCGGCTTGTCCCAAAATGAATAAGGAGCCGTCTCCGTTGCGTGCGTAATCAACGTACTGAGTCAATAGCAATTCTTTAATTACGTTCTTGCTGGTGATTGTTTTTCCTTCTACCTCTACCGGTCCGACAACAGCCAAGAGACTCTTCAGCGCTATCGGGTCGAGAGCGATGACGCCATCGACTGCTTCGCCGGTCTTCGCTTGCCACATCTTCGCCGCCAACTCGGCGTTTGCATCGAACTGCGGAGACATGGACAAGTATCGCCATTCAGCACTCGGCTCAAGCCATCCCCATCGCGCTTCTAGGTCGCCTTCGACAGGGACTAACCCCTCGGGCAATGTCAGAGAAGCGGTCTCCGTCATTGGACCTAAATCGAAACGGCCATCCTGCATCGACATCACACCGGCAGAAAGCAACATTCCTGATCCGATTCGCATCTCTGCATTGTTCGCCGCAAGCACCAAATACTTCGATGGACCTTGGCTCATCGCCGCAATCCCGGTAGCAGCGTCGTCGACGTCAGCCATTCCATCGCGTACGTCGCCAAGCCGTGCAGATAGTTCGGCGCGCGCGTCCGCGAGCGGACCAACAAGTGCGTTCGAAGGACCTAGCGAAATCGTAGATAGCCCTGAACGCGCCTCATGCGCGACTCCGCCGAGTTGTTCCAGCAACTCAACGCGATCGGATCCAACCCGGGTCGGCTGATCGACCAGGTTTGATGACTTCTCCATCGTTGTCACCCCGGCACCAACTACCTGCGCAGCGGACGAGGTGAGCGCACGAACTGAACGTACTTGGCGCCCCACCATCGGCAAAATTTGGAATGGAGCGATAATCGGCGACCCTGCGGCATCAGCCGCGGCATCCAGTTCGCGTTGAGCCGAACGTAATTCGTCTAGTCCGTCGCCGCGGATCAGTTCCGCTGGTCCAAAACTTCGCTTCGCTTCACGAAGGAGATCAATTCCCCGAGTCGCACGTTTCTGTGCCTCAAAAAGTTGAAGACCCGCTAGCGCCGTCCACAACAAAACGACCGCCAGGCCACCGAACAGGACGAAGCGAGTTACGCGAGAGCGCTTCGCTCGCGAGACGGTGTCGGTCTCGGTCGTCGATTTGCTGGAGGAGGTTTCGTCAGGCATGTGCGAAGAATCGTACGGCTTCATCATGCAAACTTCGGCGCGATGGGCATTCGCCCTAAGGGATTAGGCCTCGGTCTCACGTAGAGCGACTGAGGCCTGCCCTGGCTCACAGTCATCAATTAGTGAACAGTATGGGCAAAGTCCGTTCGGGTTTCGGACCAGTTGGTCTTTGCGTTGATTACGCACCCGATGGAATACCTCGATGCCATCGAGTACCCGACGCACCTCGGACCGCAAAAGATCTTCGGTCACGTCAAGCCAATCACACTGGCCGGAATCGAGGTAGTAGACCGCTATGCGAAATGGTGGAACCGAACTTCGCAGCGTTTCTAGAAGTGCGTAAAACCGAACGTCATAGAGATTGTCATGTCGCTCGAAACCGGTCTTCAGGTCAGCGATGAACACGCCAGCGGCGCCGTGTCGCTCATTCCCGATGGCGAGATCTACCTTGCCACTCATACGGATGACGCCACCACCGAAACTCGCTGCGATCCTGCTCTCGACGCGCGGGTTCCAAGCTCGCTTCAACCTAGGCCAATCCATCGCAAACTTGATAACCATGTCGGCTACTTCAGAGCACAACTCTGCGCGTGCGCCGACGCCCATAGCCTGTACGAATTCACCCGTGCTATCGCCACCGGGATCTTCCACCAGGTCGCCGAATAGTCCATGCACGGCGTCGAGAGGTGTTAGTTGGTAATCCGAGCCGATCAGCCGTTGGACAGAACGGTGCGCGAGCGTCCCGCGAGCGATAGCACTATTTATCACGAACAGGTCATGAATGCGCGAATACAACAAGCCTTCGCATGTCTGCGCGTCCTTCAATTTTTGCTTGTTTACGAACAGTTGATCTTTCGGTTCCAATGACGCCGCTATAGGAGCAAGGTGCGTTTCGAGTTCGCCGCGCAGTTCCTCGGCCAAGCCCGGATCAAAGATCGGACGCTCCCCGCCCGGATCAAGCACGCGGTCACGGACCTCAATTTGTTTCGCTGTGAGCGCTTCTTCTTGCATCGCGTGACCCTATCTATCTAACCCGATCAATTCCTTCAGAAGTTCGGGGATCGGGATACACGAAGCGTCGTCGGTATGCTCCTCGGCTCATGCCTATCTCCTCGCGAACGCCGGTGATTGTCGGCGTAGGCCAGATTTCTCAACGATCCAAAGATCCAGAACTCAGTCTCGAACCTATTGATCTACTCGCTGAAGCGGCTCGACTCGCCGAAGCGGATGCCAGTTCATCGAGATCTCTGCTTTCTCGCGCCGATGCGGTAGCGGTGGTGGACATTCTTTCTTGGAAGTATCTCGACCCAGCAACGCTTTTAGGACGCAAACTCGGGATCACTCCGAAGCACGCGATTACGACCACGGTCGGTGGAAATAGCCCGCAAATGCTCGCGAATCAACTCTCCGAAGGAATCCAACGAGGGGAACACGACATCGTTCTGCTCGGTGGTGTCGAGTGCATGAACACACGTTGGCGCTCAATGCGCGCCGAGCCCAAAGTTTGGCTCCCTTGGCATTCCGCCGACGACGCGCGGTGCGCAGACGTTCGCGGCGACGGACGACCGGGGTCAAGCCAGTTCGAGATGGCACATCACGCGCTCGCGCCAACACAGGTATATCCACTATTCGAGTCCGCTCGACGCGCGGCACTGGGTCACGACATTGCGACACACCAAAATCACATTGGCCAACTTTGGTCGCACTTCTCGGAAGTCGCCTCGCTAAATCCCAATGCATCGTCCCGTTCTCTATATTCGTCGAACGACATCACACAGGTCTCTCCGAAAAATCGGATGGTTGCGTTCCCATATACAAAACGCATGTGCGCCAACATCGACGTGGACCAAGCGGCAGCGTTGTTGCTCTGTTCGTACGAGGCTGCACAATCAGCCGGAGTACCGGACTCTCAAATGGTCTTCCCGTTGGCTGGCGCCGATGCACACGATCACTATTTTTTCTCTGAGCGCGACTCACTAGCGGAGTCCACCGCAATCGGAATCGCAGCCAGGGCTGCTCTCGAAGCTGCAGGAACTTGTCTCGATGACATCAGCAGGTTCGACCTCTACTCCTGTTTCCCGTCGGCGGTGCAAGCAGCGCTTTCGTCGCTAGATCTTTCTGGTCCAGAGGGCGGTGACACGCGGCCGTTAACCGTGACCGGCGGTCTCGGTTTTGCAGGGGGACCGGGCAACAACTACGTAACCCATTCCATTGCCGCCATGGTTGATGCCTGTCGCATGGATCCGGGATCGATCGGCATGGTGACTGCACTGGGCTGGTACGTGACTAAACACTCGATCGGGCTGTACTCAACAACTCCACCAAGCACAGAATTCAAGGTCGTCGATCAAGCGGTGACCCAGGACGCGATCGACGCGTTGCCGCGTCGCGAAGTCACGGGACCATTCGATGGCAAAGCCACAGTGGAAGCAACTTCCGTCGTATTCGATCGCGACGGATCTACAAGTCTTGGCATCATTAGTGCCTTGGTCGGCGACGGTCGACGCGCGCTCGCTATCAGCCACGACCGTGATTACCTCGATTCCATGTGCGCAGAAGCATGGGAAGGCCGTGAAATTACAGTGCGTTCCGATGGCGACACGAACAATCTCGCCTGACATGTCTACCCCGACTCCGAGTCGCGCTCAAACACTGCGATGGGGCATAACTCGCAGGTGCGCGCGATGCGGCGCAGGAAAACTATTCAGTAATTACTTCCGCATGGTTCCCGACTGTCCCCAATGCGCGCTTCACTTCGAGCGCGAAAACGGGTACTTCACCGGCGCGCTCGCTATCAACATCATGGCAACCGGCGGGTTGTTCACTATCGTGTTTATAGCCCTACTCGCGGCGACCATCCCTGAAATTCCCGTGGTCCCCATATTGGCGGTTGTTATTCCGATCGCACTGCTAGGCCCGATTCTTTGCTATCCATTCTCGAAGACCGTCTGGGTGGCAGTGGATCGCGCTTACCTCCAACGCCTAGACCCGAGCGAGCGTTTTGACGAAAGGATCTGACCGTCAACCGCGCCAGTCGCGAGGCCCCGCTAATCGGTGAGGCGCGCTACTAGTACGCGGTCTCGTCCGACGAGGTCTTTGATTACGAATGCCTCGACAAACCCTGCGTCTAGAGCCAGCGCGATCGCGGCACTCGCTTGAGTGGCTCCGATCTCGACTACAAGGCTCCCTTCGGGCACCAACCAAGAGGGTGCTTCGCCGACAACTACCTCGATCGCTTCGAGTCCCGTTGGTCCGCTTACGAGCGCGCTCACAGGTTCCCACGAAGCCACCTCGGGCGGCAGCGCCTTGTACTCGGCCTCTGAAACATACGGAGGATTCGACGTGACGACCAACAAGGAGCCCCGCAATATTTCCGGCAAAGCCGAGAACCATGAACCGATCCCTAACCGAACGCGCGTGGCCGCGGCTCCAGCGATATTGGCGCGCGCGACCGCGACCGCGTCTTCGCTTACGTCGGTAGCCCAAATCTCAGCATCCGGAAGCGCCGCCGCAAGCGCGAGCGCAATCGCACCGGAACCCGTTCCAAGGTCGGCGACGGCGTACGCCGTTGAATTACCGCTCCATGCATCAGTTGCATCCGTTGGGCCTACTCGTCCACCGCATCTCCGGACTTCCGCTATCGCGACCTGAGCCACAACTTCGGTCTCGGGTCTCGGAATGAGCACCCGACGATCTACAGATATGTCGATCCCGCAGAACGACCACGATCCGAGCACATATTGCAACGGTTCTCCAGATGCACGGCGCTCCACGAGCAATTGCAGCGCTGATACCGCACGCCGCGAGACCCCCTCTGATGCGTGCGCGAGTTGTTGAGACGCGTCCATGCCCGAAACTTCTTCAACGAGCCATTGCGCCTCGGTCGAAGGACGTTCGACTCCAATCGCGGTCAGCGCGATTTCCGTGTCGGATCGCAACCTGGACCAACTTGGTATGTCGTTCAGTTGTCTCTGCCTTCAAGTTGTCTGCGACGCTCGTCTGCAAGCAGTTCATCGACAATCTCGTCGAGATCGCCAGCCAAGATGCCATCGAGATTGTGAAGCGTGAGTCCGATGCGGTGGTCAGTTACTCGGTTCTCCTTGAAGTTATATGTTCGAATCTTTTCAGATCTTCCACCGCTGCCAACCTGATTGCGCCGCGTGTCGGCGAGCTCGCTCGCCTGGCGATCGCTCTCGATCTGCGCCAAGCGCGACCGGAGAATACGCAGCGCCTTCTCTTTGTTTTGGAGTTGGCTCTTCTCGTCTTGGCACGTAACGACTAATCCTGTTGGCTTATGGGTAATCCTCACAGCAGAGTCAGTCGTGTTTACAGATTGGCCTCCTGGACCTGTCGATCTGTAGACATCGATCTCGAGATCATTCGGATCTACCTGCACATCAATTTCTTCAGCTTCAGGCAACACCGCGACAGTCGCCGCGCTCGTATGAATTCGTCCTTGGCTTTCGGTCAATGGCACCCGCTGTACACGGTGCGGGCCTCCCTCGTGTTTCAAGCGACTCCAAGCATCGGGTCCACGCAGCACGAACGAAACTTCACGGATGCCGCCCATATCCGATGGCTGGCTCGCCAACATCTCAATCTTCCATTTTCGGATTTCCGCGTAGCGCTCATACATACGCAATAAATCACTCGCCCAGATATTTGCTTCTTCGCCGCCCTCGGCGCCCCGTATCTCAACGATCACGTTCTTGCCGTCGTTTGGATCCTTAGGAACCAACAACTCCTTGAGGACGGCATCGATCTCGGCCATGCGAGTGGTTTTCGTTTCTATCTCTACCCGCAGATATTCACGCATGTCAACGTCTTCTTCGCCTGCAATCATCGCCCGGGCTTCGGCAAGTTCGACCGAAATACTTCGATGTTCGCGGTAGGCCTCGACGACCGGTTGTAACTCCGAGAAACGTCTGCCTGCTTCGGCCGAAGCGCGTTGATCTCCCGCCGCATAGATCTCGGACAGTTGCGATTCAAGCTTCGCCAGCTCATCCTCTAAATCTGACAGGCGATCAAACATGGTCCGCCAAGGGTATCTGTCGACCAGCACCAATCAGCGAAGACCGCTTGAACACGCCGGACCGCGCAAGAACCGTGGCGTGTTGGCCGTCAACCGATCAGATTGCGCATCTCGTCAGTTGGTCCCAATGCTGACTTCTCTGCGAAATCGTCGAGCAGTGCATGGAACTCATCCGAGCCAGCACGGTCTGCCATCGCCCTCGGAATGGCTGGAAACGAATAGTCGGCAACGGGAAGGGGCGGGTGATCGCTTGCGGGCTTGCGCGCCATCACGGTTTCGATGATCGGCTCAAGGCGCTTCGCCTTTTCACGCGATGCACGTTCTTCGCGTTCAACAAACTCGGGCAGAATCTTGGTCCCGAACAACTCAAGGCTTTCCATGATGTGTTCGTGACGATTGCGTCCGGCCTGAGAACAGAAGATCACCTGGTCGACTCCGGCTTCTTCGTAACGCAATAGGTACTCGCGTACCTGGTCTGGGGTGCCGATCGCTCCCCGCAATCCTCCGGTCCCATCTTCGACAATCTTGGCGCCGAGACGATCTTGATTCGCAGCAGCGGAAACAACTTGATCCGGGTCAAATCCGTGGTCTGCGCGCCGCGCAACGTACTCGTCCCAGACATTTGTGATTCCGGGTTCATGACGACCGAACACGTAGTAGTGAGCAAGCGAGTAGCCGAAAAAGTTCGCACCCGCGAGTCCGCGTTCTAGGGCGATGTTCTCATCTTCATGGCACATAAACGTGGTGACGGCAGCAAGTTCCGCAGTGACGGTGTCGCCGATTGGGACGCCCTCGGCTTCGAGCGTCTTGTAGTAATCGGCTACCCATGTGTGGGCTTCCTCTGGATCGACGAATGCGAAGGCAAGGGCACCGATCGCATTGCGTGCCGCGAGAAGAATCGTGTCCCGCCGACTGCAGGCCACCCACAGCGGTGGATGAGGGCGCTGAACTGGCTTCGGAACAACGTTGCGTGGCGGCATCGTTACGAAGTCGCCAGCGTGTCCGGTGAACGGAGACTCGCTCATGCATCGGATCGCTACGCGAAGACCCTCTTCCCACATCTCACGTTTCATTGTTGCGTCTATCCCGTAACCACCGAGTTCGGCCTCCGATGAACTCTCGCCGCTACCGAAGTCCACACGGCCGTTCGATACCAAGTCGAGTGTTGCAATGCGCTCCGCTATACGCGCAGGGTGGTTGAAGGCCGGCGGAGTCTGAACTATGCCGTGGCCAAGTCGCATGCGCTTCGTGCGTTGCGATGCAGCCGCAAGAAAAACCTCTGGAGCGCTTGAGTGCGAGTACTCCTCGAGAAAGTGGTGTTCCACAGCCCAGAGATAGTCAATGCCGAGTGCATCGGCATATTCGACCTGATCAAGCGCGTCCTGAAACAGTTGTTGTTCGCTGCCCGCCTCCCATGGACGAGGTAACTGGTGCTCGTAAAACAGTCCGAACTTCACGCGGCAGTCAACTCATGCTCGGGCTAGCGACACCGAGTGCTTTGTAGTTCTCAAGAATTTCAACGCGCCGAGGATGATCGATGAGCCCCGCCTCGACCTCTCGCAAGGCCAACGCCAAGCTTTCATCACGTCGTGTCCCAGTCGACTCCGCGATTCCTCTTTCCCAAAGGGTTCCGATGACCTCGGCGCCCGGAATGTTGCCGTGCTCCCCCACGAATGTTCTGTCGCGCATCTCCGTTAGAGCGGTCCGCAAGTATTCAACGTGAGGTGCTTCGTCTTGCCGAATGTAGGAAACGATCCGCGCCGCCTCACCATTTCCCGCTACAAGGTTTGAGTCAGAAAGCAATTCCTCCGCCCACGCAAACAGGTGCGCCGCCGATATCTCGATGAGGAGTAACCCGATCATTCTTTGGATCATCAACTCCGCATCGAGGTCGATGCCAGCGAATACCTGCACTTGGTGCTGTTGGGTTCGTATCGCCGCCGCATCAGGTACCGGTGCGCCTGGAGCGGTTGTAACCCCTAAGCGAAAGAGCATGAGTTCGGTCATGTCCTCAACCACGGGGTTCTCGAACGCAACATCTCGCGCCGCCCACCACATATCGCGGTGGCCATACTCGTCTTCCCAACCAGCTTCATCTCTCGCTTGTGCCTCAAAGAGACCCCGATCTAGATGCTCGATCGTCGTACCCGCGATCGACTCTACAAAGAACCGCTGCCGATCAGGAACATTCCACATACGCATCGCCGCGCCGAATCCCTCGACAGTTCCGATTCTCGTCAACTGAACAATAACGGGCGCTCGGACTCCCTCGGACAACAGAAACTTGGATTGAGCGACATTGGGCGAGGTTGGCGGCCACGTATCGAGCGGGACGTCTAAGAGGCTGGTGTTGAAGTCTGCGCTGTGTTGGGCTTGCCAAGCAGCGATGGCCGGATTGCGAAAACGTGTCCGAGGTGAACGGTACTGACCCGATTCATCGAACCCACCATGACACCGATGATCACCAACGATCAGCGGTTCCAGATTTGGTTCATCTGCCAGTAGTTCAGTTTCGGTCCAACTCGTTTGTAACAGCGACATGGCGAGCGGTGAACTACGCCTTGGACTTGGACTTGGACTTCGTCTTGGCGTAACGGCGCTCGAATCGCTCTACCCGTCCACCTGTGTCCACCAACTTTTGCTTACCGGTGTAGAACGGATGACACTCCGAGCAAAGTTCTACGCGCAGTTCCGAAACCGTCGACCGCGTCACGAACTCATTGCCGCATGAGCAGTGCACTTTGCAGTCGGTATAGGTGGGGTGAATCTCTGTCTTCATAATCAGTCCATCCTAGGGAGTGTGCCGCACCCGATACCAGGCGAAGAACGTAAACACTTGTTGATCAGCCGCCAGGAGCAGGGGTCTTGGCGATCTGGGCGAGAAACTCTTCATTGCTTTTGGTCGTTTTTAACTTGTCGATCAGTACCTCGAGGCCAGTGGCGGATGCACCATCCTGAGCCAAAGCATTCAACACGCGACGCAACTTCCAAACCTGAGCGAGTTCATTGCGGTCGAATAAGAGCTCTTCGTGGCGTGTGCCCGAAGCGTTGACTTCGATCGCTGGATACAGGCGGCGTTCCGCGAGTTTTCGGTCTAGGCGAAGTTCCATGTTTCCGGTTCCCTTGAACTCCTCAAAGATCACCTCATCCATTCGGCTGCCGGTCTCGATGAGCGCAGTCGCGATGATCGTTAGGGAGCCCCCCTCTTCGACATTTCGAGCCGCGCCGAAAAATCGTTTTGGTGGGTACAGCGCTGTCGAATCGACACCACCAGACAGGACCCGACCGGAGGTAGGCGCTGCGAGGTTGTAGGCGCGAGCGAGACGCGTAATCCCGTCAAGCACGATCACAACGTCCTTTCCTGTCTCCACAAGACGTTTCGCTCGCTCGATCGCTAACTCTGCGACGTGCGTATGTTCCTCTGATGGACGGTCGAAGGTGGAGGCAACAACTTCGCCGCGAGTGACATGACGACGCATGTCCGTAACTTCCTCTGGACGTTCGTCGACGAGCAACACCATGAGATGGACCTCTGGGTTATTGCGCTCTATAGCCGTAACCATTTGCTTCAGGATGGTTGTCTTACCGGCCTTCGGGGGCGACACGATAAGACCGCGCTGGCCCTTGCCTATCGGCGAGATGAGGTCGATGATCCGTCCCGTAAGTTCGAGTGGCGCATCGGTAAGTTCAAGCCTCAGCCGACTATCCGGGAACAAAGGCGTGAGGTCCTCAAACCGGACCCTCGTGCCTAGTTCTTCTTGGCTGATGCCATTGACCTCGTCAGCACGCAGAAGCGCTGGATACTTCTCATTACTTGCCGGGAGTCGCGTCTCGCCTTTGATTAGGTCGCCCTTCCGCAGAGCGAATCGGCGAACCTGAGAAGCCGACACATACACGTCGCTGCGACCGGCGAGATACCCACTGGTTCGGATGAATCCGTAACCCTCATCGCGTAGATCCAACAGGCCTTCGACAGCAACCGGATCACCTGCTCCGTCTGTTGCTTCGCCATCAGGGAGACGGTCCACTCGGTCGCGCCCACGTCGTCGTCGGCGGCGCGGAGCAGCTCGGTTTCCATCGTCACCTGCTTGCCCGTCACCTGCTTGCCCGTCGCCAGCATCGCCGCCAGAAGAGATGTTGGTTGTTCCCGATGAGCCGCCTATTGATTCTTCATCGGCACTCGGCCCTCCGAGTTCCGCATCACCTGAGGCAGCACTACCAGTCGTTGGGCGACCCGACCGACGCGCAGCGCCCGACGACGTTGTTGTGTTCGCGGTCGTGCTTCGAGCATTGCGCGCAGTCGTTGCTCGGCCCGTCGAGCCACCGTTCGTGGTGCCCGCTGCAGCGAGGATCGCGTCGACAAGGTCTGCTTTGCGCAACCTCGTCACACCCTTCACACCCATGGCACCTGCAATCGCGTGGAGTTCCTCGCGATCTTTGTCGTCAAGCATCGAGCGTTCTAGTTGCTCGGGGGGCATACGTTGCTCCTTGAATCGAGCCGATTCACGCGAACGATGCCGCGCAAGCCAACTTCTAACCTGGTTCGGATCGAATCCGGTGGAACCCGGTTTGAAGCGGTGAGCTCTCGCAGAGGAGAGCCGGGCACCTGCACCTAGCGGAGATTCCGGAATTGATTCTAGGTGCTACCGGGTGCGCCACCAATCATCAGGGACATCAGTTGGTGTCCAGGGACTATCGGTGCGTCCGCTACGCCTGCCTCCGTATATAGCCCGCCAGCGCCGGGCCGTTGGCTGTCGAAGTAGAGATACGGAACCGGATCTGACGTGTGGGTTCCAAGCCTCAGCGGCGTCGCGTGGTCTGGGAGCACCAACATTCGGAAGGCTCCGAAGTTCCCGAGAGTTCCCAATAATGGGCCAATAATTTCTGAGTCCCACGCCTCGAGCGACTCAACCTTGGCCGCGGCATTTTGCTGATGGCCCGCTTCGTCGGTTGCCTCAACATGCAAAAGAAAAAAATCTCGATCGGCGAGCGACTCGACACATGCATCGCGTTGCGCTCCGTAATCGTTGTCGAACCCTGCCGTCGCTCCCGCTACATCCATAACCTCAATGCCACTAAGCACGCCAAGCCCCCTGACTAGATCCACTGCCGAAGTGAGGCGACCTTCTACGCCGAACCTGTCAGTGAAGCGCGGCAACACCGGGCGCACGCCCTGGCCCCACAACCAGATCTGTGTAGCAGTCGATCCGACTTCACCTGCGGCTTCAGCCACGACCGCGCGTGAAGCATCCATAAGTTTGATCAGACGATCAGACGCTGGACCGTGGGGAAGCACAGCATGTCTTCCGGTGAGGTCGTGTGGAGGCGTGCACTCGGCATCTGCCCATTCGCGTGGCACAACCAGAAGGTGTCGGTATTCAACACCTGCATGAAAAGTGACACCTTCACGTCCGTTCCCGAGTGCCGCATTGAGCGCGGCGATAATCGGCGCGCTCTGCTCGCTCAATAGGTGGCCTGCAGCGAAATCGACCATCGTTCCATCAGTGCCGACCGTTACGAGATTGCATCGGTATGCGACTTCGTCTGGATCGAGATGCACCCCCATAGCCGCAGCCTCAATCGGTGCGCGACCCGTGTGGAACTCATTCGGGTCGTAACCGAGAATCGAAAGGTTCCCGACATCGCTCCCCGGTGGCAACCCATCCGGAATCACCGCCGCGCGCCCGACCAAGCTCTTCGCTGCAAGAGCCGAGAGGTTTGGCATCTTCGCAACTTCTAGAGGCGTACGCCCGTCCAGGCCATCGAAGGGCTCGTCTGCGCAACCATCGGGTACAAGAACCACATATTTCACGACCCCAATCGTACGCGACCGGTAACCAACCGGCCTTGTCGGTACCGTGGGGCCGTGAGAAAGGCTTGCCTCTCAACTATCGGCATCGCGGTCTGCTTAGCTACCGGGGCCGCGGCTGCAGGTTGCGCGTCACGTGATGAAGCGCAGCGTCCGCGACGTTCCAACGGCGCAACCTCCACGATGGCAGCACCGACTACAGACAGCAGCCGCCCTTTATCTGACCTTCGTACGGCAAGATTTCGTCTAACGCCAGTCGCAAACATCGAAGATCCCACGGCGGCCGCCAACCGTGCTGGCGATTCAGCGATGTATGTCACACAACAATCTGGTCAGGTCTGGGCCATTCGCGACAACGCCCTAGATCCAACGCCGGTGCTCGACATAGGCGGCGATGTCTCCTCAGGAGGTGAGCGCGGTTTGTTGGGACTCGACTTCTCTAATGACGGGTCAAAACTTTTTCTCAACTACACGAACCGCGATGGACACACGCGCGTCGTTGAGTACGAGATGCGTAAAGACGGAACCGCCGACGCCAAAACGCGACGTGAGATCCTCGGAATCGCGCAACCCCAGGGCAACCACAACGGCGGCGGAGTCGTTGTGGCCCCCGACGGCATGTTGTGGATCGGGATGGGTGATGGCGGGGCCGCAGACGACCGGGGTCCGGGCCATGCTCCCGAAGGGAACGGGCAGTCGCCAGAAACGCTGTTGGGGAAAATGCTCCGCATCGACCCGCGCGCGACGGCGACCAGTCCATATTCGATTCCACCCGATAACCCGTACACGAACGGAACTGCCCTACCGGAAATTCGCGCGTTCGGTATGCGTAACCCGTGGAAGTACTCGTTCGACCGCGAGACGGGCGACCTCTTCATCGCAAACGTCGGACAAGAGTCTTGGGAGCAAATCAATCGCCTGCCAAAGTCACTTACGGGGCCGATCAACTTTGGTTGGCCGATTCGCGAAGGCGCTCACGCGTTCCGTGGAGACGATCCGGGGACCACAGTGGCGCCGATCCTTGAGTACTCACATAACGACGGCAGATGTTCGATAAGCGGTGGGTACGTATACCGGGGAACCAAGATCGAGAACCTCTACGGCGCATACATCTACTCC
The DNA here is from genome assembly GCA_009694415.1 of Acidimicrobiia bacterium. GTDB lineage: Bacteria > Actinomycetota > Acidimicrobiia > IMCC26256 > JAENVU01 > SHUZ01. The sequence goes on along the minus strand of SHUZ01000024.1, from coordinate 8,121 downwards.
GACTTTTGCGACGGCAAGATTCGCGGGACGCTAATAAGTGCAGACGGAACCGCTGGTGCCGAGGTGGACTTCGGATTAGAGGCTGGGAATGTCACTGGTTTCGGCGAAGACAATGCAGGAGAACTTTACGTCCTATCGCTCAACCAAGGTGTGCTGCGCATAGACCCTGCATGACTTGCAATTTGTTCGCCTACTTCTCGGCGCGCCGAATCACCATCGCTGCAACGCGCCGGGTAACACCCGATGGCATGAAACCCGTGAACGCAGCGACACCGGTGTTTAGGGCTCCCGGGACACACACCGCGCGCCCCCGGTCGTAGGCACGCAGCGCGCTGGCGACTACCTCTTCTGAGGTCTGCCACAGGAAGTCCGGTACCTCGCCGGAGTCGATGTTCGCGTTGGCTTGGAAATCTGTCCGAGTGAAGCCAGGACACAACACCATGCACTTCACGCCCGTCCCTTTCAACTCTTCATGGACCGCTTGGCTGAAGCTGTTCACGTAAGCCTTCGTCGCACCGTAAGTTGCATTGAGAGGATTCGGCTGGAACGCCGCTATAGAAGCAACGTTGATCAAGCCGCCACTCCCACGCTCCACCATTGGCGCCAACGACGCTCTGCTTAGGCGCACGAGTGCAACGACGTTCAGAGATATTTCTTCTATCTCACGATCAATCTCCGACGCCGCGAATCGACCCATCGTTGCGAATCCCGCGTTGTTCACCAACAGATCGATTGGTCGGGATGTGTCTGCGACGCGCTCCTCTACGACCCTTAGCTGGTCCGGATCAGTGAGATCAGCCGGGAGAACTTCAGCATCTCCGCCATTCGAACCCTTAAGTTCTTGGGCGAGCGCTTCCAACTTCACAACGTCGCGGGCAACCACGACGACGTTGTATCCCCTGGCCGCGAGTTCGACCGCGAATGCGCGGCCGATGCCGGTAGAGGCTCCGGTAACAAGAGCGGTCTTAGATGGTGACATTGAAATCCCCGATTGTTGGCAACCGTGCGTTCGAACGTCGGATGCTTCTTTCCGCGCTATATCCCTAATTCCGAAGCGACTGCGTCGAGTGTTGCGTCGACCGGCTTCCCGATATTCACTTCCCCTATCGCGGTCTGAGGATCTTTCAGACCGTGTCCTGTGACTGTGCAGACCACACGTTCGCCTCGCGCCACGAGTCCGGACTCTGCGGCCTTCATCAATCCCGCTACTGAAGCCGCTGATGCTGGCTCGACGAACACACCTTCGATTGTGGCTAATAATCGGTAGGCGGCGAGGATCTCGTCATCAGTGACACTCCCAATTGATCCGCCAGAAGCATCGCGAGCGGCGATGGCCTCTTGCCAACTCGCTGGATTCCCAATTCGTATAGCAGTAGCAATCGTCTCGGGGTTTGGAACCGGTTTGCCTAGGACTAACGGCGCAGCGCCAGCTGCCTGCCAACCCAACATACGCGGCAAACGCGTTGCGCGGCCAAGTTCAGCGCACTCCTTGTAGCCGCGCCAGTAGGCCGTGATGTTGCCCGCGTTGCCTACAGGTATGCAATGAACATCCGGAGCGTCGCCGAGCACATCGACAACTTCAAAACTTGCCGTCTTCTGTCCCTCAATACGGTAGGGGTTAATCGAGTTAACGACCGTTGCTTCTCCAAGACCGCCGAGAGCTCGAACTATGTCCAACGCATCATCGAAGTTGCCACGCACCTGAACAACCTTCGCGCCGTGGATCAAAGACTGCGCGAGCTTCCCTAATGCGATCTTTCCTTCGGGAACAACTACGCCGCACGTGATCCCCGCTCGCGCTGCGTATGCGGCTGCACTCGCGGACGTGTTTCCTGTCGATGCACAGACGACGACCGTCGCTCCATCTTCGACAGCCTTAGTGATCGCCATCGTCATACCGCGATCTTTGAAGGAACCCGTTGGGTTGGCTCCCTCAATCTTGAGATACACGTCGAATCCGAGGTCTTCCGACAACCGGTCTGCATGAAGAAGCGGGGTACCGCCTTCTAACAACGTCACAACCGCGGTCGTATCCGATACTGGGAGAAATTCTCGGTACGCCTCAATGACACCAGGCCACGGACTCCTCAACTGCGTCAAGACTCGTCACCCAACACTCGCAGCACACTGCCTACGCGCTTCACTGCTTCTACATCGCGTAGAGCGTGCACTGTTGCTCGAAGGTCGGCTTCACGCGCGAGGTGGGTGACAAATATCAGGCGCGCTCCGTCGGAAGTAGATCGTTGCGTGACACCGTCGGCGTCGAGGCCAACCTGTTGCATCGACTTGATCGACACACCGTGGGCACCAAACTGCTCGGCTATCGATGCGAGAACGCCGGGACGATCTGCCGCCTCTAGGGCTAGATAGAACTGGCTTCTAACTTCGTCAATCGGAACGATCGGCTTGCGCGCCAGAGTCCCAATCGTTGCACCGCGAGCGCCACTCGCAAGATTCTTCGCGGCATCGATGAGATCTCCCAAAACCGCGCTCGCGGTTGGGCCGCCACCCGCTCCGCGCCCATACAACATCAGTTCACCAACGGCGTCTGCCTCAATGAATACCGCGTTGAATGACTCGCGCACCGAAGCTAGAGGATGCTTGCGCGGAACCATCGTTGGATGCACCCTTACCGCTACGCCGGACGGCCCTTCCTCGGCCACGGCCAGCAACTTCACTACATATCCAAGTTCTGTCGCCGAAGCGATGTCGGCATCGGTGAGGTCGCTAATACCTTCTCGGTAAACATCTCCTGCGACAACTCGCGCCCCAAACGCGATCCCAGCAATGATCGCGGCCTTTGCCGCGGCGTCGTACCCTTCAATATCTGCTGTTGGATCACGCTCGGCGTATCCAAGTGATTGCGCCTCAGCTAGTGCATCGCTGAACGACGCTCCCGATTCGGTCATGCGCGTGAGGATGTAGTTCGTAGTTCCATTCACTATTCCCATGACACGCCGAATACGGTCGCCGGCCAAAGATTCGCGCAGTGGCCGAATCAGTGGGACACCCCCAGCGACGGATGCCTCGAATAGGAGATCCACTCCTGCTCCCTCGGCGGCTTCGAACAATTCGCGCCCAACATTCGCAATCAATTCTTTATTGGCAGTAACTACCGGTCGCCCAGTCTTGAGCGCCTCCAAAATGAGTTCGCGCGCTGGTTCAATGCCACCGATTAGCTCGACGACGATGTCGACATCTGGATCCCCAACGAGCTGGGCTCCATCATTGGTAAAGACCGATGCCGGGAGCGGAACGTCTCGATCGAGCGCGAGATTGCGTACCGCCACGCGGGTGATTGCCAGCCGGACGCCGGTACGTGCCTCGATCGAGTCTTGGTGCTCCGCGATTAGCCGCGCAAGAGCGGATCCCACGTGTCCGCAGCCGAGGAGCCCAACCTTCACGATGTCTTCAGCCATAGTGTTTCAGTCTCGCGCACATAGTTAGGTCTTCTCCTGAAGAACAATCAGTCCAGATCAAGGCGCGTCAGATCGTCTGGGTTCTCGCGGCGAATCACTGGGCGGACACCGCCTGCACTAGCGAACAGAACTGCCGGTCGAGGCACCTTGTTGTAGTTGCTTGCCATCGAATACCCGTACGCACCGGTTACAGGGGTCACCAAGAGATCACCAGGGCGAACGTCGGCCGGCAGGTGGGCATCGGGAACAACGAGATCTCCTTGTTCACAATGCTTCCCAACGACCGATGCCGCTAGCGGTCTTTCTTGCTCGATACGGTCGGGCAGATAGGCCTCGTAACCAGCCCCATACAACACCGGGCGCGGGTTGTCGCTCATTCCGCCATCGACGCCAATGAAGGTAGTAACGCCCGGCACGCTCTTGACGGTGCCGACCCGATAGATAGTGATCGCTGCCGAAGCGGCGATGGATCTGCCGGGTTCGACGACGACTCGCCTACCGGATAATGCATCGCGAAGTACCTCGGCGTATTGCGCCACGCTCAGTTCTGGATCATCCGACAGATAACGCGCGCCAAGTCCTCCGCCAACATTGACCACGGGCACCGGAGTTCCGACGACCTTCTCTACGTTCGACGCGACTGACTCCATTACGGCGGCGGCCTTGGCGTAGGAGTCGAGACGAAACACCTGGGAACCAATATGGCAGTGCAATCCGCCGAAACTAAGGGCCTTTGATCCGGCAACGCGCTCAACCGCCTCTATAGCCGCACCGGTTGCGACGGAGAAACCGAACTTCGACCGCTCGGTCCCCGTTTCGATGTACTCGTGGGTATGCGCCTCAACTCCTGGGGTAACCCGAACCAGGACCTCTCCCGCATACCCAAGATTTTCTAACCGATCCAGTTCATCATTTGAATCCGCGACGATGCATCCAACACCTGAATCTCGAGCTTGGGCGATCTCGTCGGAATTCTTGTTGTTGCCGTGAAACACAATCCGATCTGACGGGAAGCCAGCCCGCAGCGCGACATGGAGTTCTCCCCCAGTCGCCACGTCAAGACTTAAGTCTTCCTCGGCTACGAGACGAGCCATCGCTGCGCAGAGAAACGCCTTGCTTGCGTAAACAACATTGCCAGCACCGAAGTTCTCGGCGTATACGCGACATCGGCTTCGAAGGTGGTCTTCGTCATACACAAACAACGGCGTTCCGTACTCAGCGACCAAAGCGTCTAGATCTAACGACAGCAACCTCGGGGGGACCAAGTTGCGATCGAATGGAGCGGTGGGGTCGACCACTACAGATCTCCCCCGTCCGGCTCGCGCATCTCGTCCGTTCGTTCCATGCGATCCGGCGCGCTCACTCCGAGTAACCCGAGAGCATCGGCTAACCCGATTCGGCATGCCTCGGTCAACCAGAGGCGAGCTTGCGTAAGGGCTTCATCCTCGCCGATCACTCTGCAGTCTCGGTAGAAACCATGCAAGCGCGACGCGAAATCCCGGACCCATGTCGAAACCCGATGCGGCGCTCTAAGTTCCGCGGCACGTGAGAGAATCTCTGGGTACTCCGCTAGCGAGCGCAACAAGTCGAGTTCACGCTCATGAGTCAACAGCGACCGATCAACGCGCGCGAGTTCTTCACGTTTGATGCCTGCCTCCGCGGCCCTCCTGCCAATCGACGCGACTCGGGCGTGCGCGTATTGCACGTAATAAACGGGGTTCTCAATCGACTGTGCGGTCACGACGTCTAAATCAAATGTCTGCGCGGTGTCGATCCCCTGGAGCAAGAACGTCAACCGGGCGACATCGGGATCTACTTCATCAAGAATGTCCGAAAGCGTTATTACGTCACCCGCGCGCTTCGACAGACGTACAAGTTCGCCACCGCGCTGAAGTTTCACCATTTGACCCAACAGGATTTCTGGTTCGGGTTCTGTCGGCGATCCGTAACCGAGGGCGCACATTCCTACCTGCAGCGACTTCACCTGACCGTGGTGATCTGCACCCCAAATATCGATCAAATGATCGAACCCGCGCCGCAACTTGTCGCGGTGATAAGCGAGATCATTGGCGAGATACGTGGTGGTGCCATCGTTGCGAACAAGTACACGATCGCGTTGATCACCTAAGGCCTCGCTGCCAAGCCATAACGCGCCATCTTTGTCAAACGTGTGGCCGTCTTCGGTAAGTTTCCCGAGTACGTCGGCGACATCGCCGCGCTCATGCAACAACCGCTCTGAGAACCAGGTATCGAAGTGCACTCCAATGCGAGCGAGATCATCGCGCAGTTGCCTGACAACATCGGCGTAACCCCAATCTAATGCTTGTTCAATTGAAACGTCATTGCCGAGTTCGGCGCGCATGCGGGATGCCATCTCGATGAGATATTCACCTTGATACCCATTGGTCGGAAGTTCTTCTCCCGAATAGCGGCAATAGAGCGACGCAGCAAAGACTTGTAACTGCGTGCCCGCGTCATTGAGGTAGTACTCGCGATGCACCTCCGCTCCCTGAGCCGCAAGCAGGTTCGCGATCGCGTCGCCGACAGCGACCCAACGTCCACCACCGGCGTGGAGTGGACCAGTCGGGTTGGAAGAAACGAACTCGAGATTGATCCGCGTCCCCGCGTACATCTTGCCATGACCAAAGTTTTCGCCAGCCGCTACGACCTCGGCCAGGACATCGTGCAACCAAGTTGGAGACAAGAAAAAGTTCAGAAAGCCAGGGCCAGCAATTTCGACTCGCTCGACATGTGGAGGAGGAGATAGTTCAAGGACATTAATAATGCGTTGAGCTATTTCGGAAGGCCGAGCGCCAACGGTCTTGGCTAACGCCATTGCAACATTGGTTTGCCAGTCCCCATGGTCACGGTTTTTTGCCGCGATGACCTCAATGCCACGGTCGGGCAATGGCAAATCTGCCGCTGCGAGAGCGGATTTGATGGAGGCGGCGATCTGGTCGGAGATCACAATCCGGCGTCTCGTTGGTTGTTTTGGGGATCTGGCAGGTTTAGCGATGCGAGGAGCCTCGCAATGCACCGTCATAATCAGCATCGCACACGCAGTAGGTACAACCACGCAAGATAAAACCAGGATCAACCGTTCGACCGCAGCGAAACAGCGAAGATAATGGAGCGTCCGCAACTAGTATGCGCACTGGTACCATCTTCACAAAAGGTACATTCACACCGCACGATCAGACAGGCTAACTATGCGAGCAACACCGGGAGTGGTGATGCAACGTATAAGAAAGGGAACCAAGTGGCACAACGAGGCGGGCTGGGACGCGGGCTGGAGGAGCTCCTTGCCAATAGTGGGTCTGCCGAGACACATCCGCTCAAACAAATTCTGGTCGCGGTCTCCCAGACCGAGGTAGATGATGCGGTCCAGACCAGCAAAAGCGGTGAAACGGTTATGACAAGCGAACTCGGGGCAGTGCTCTCGGCTCGTTTAGCGGATAACGCCACGGGCCTTGCAATCATTTACGAAGCTCTCGACAGCCTTGTCGCTGAACACGCGCTTACGGATGCCGCTGTAGTGGTCGACTGCGCTGCGCTCGGGAGGCAGGTGTTCCGGGCCGGACGAAAGCCGCTTCATGGACCAAGCGCTGAATCGCTGCTCGACAAGCCACCGGGCGTATACCTGGAACCACCGTTGCCCAAGGGCCTTGTAGATACCGCTCTCGTCGCGAACCTATGCACCGTTGCTCTTCAAATGGATGCCCTGCGTCACGACGCGTGGCACGACGAACTGACCGGGCTCTTGATGCGGCGCAGTTTCGATAGCCTCCTTGAATGTTCGGTTGCGCGCGCTAATCGGCGCCAGATGACGTTCACGCTGGTAGTCATAGATGTCGACAACCTCAAAGAGATCAACGACTCACAAGGTCACCAAGCGGGCGATGCAGCCCTACGCGCGCTCAGCGCTCGTTTCCAAACCGTTCTCAGAATCGGCGACAACGCGGCCCGCATCGGAGGCGACGAGTTTGCATTGATTCTTCCCGACACCGATCCAGACAACGTGCCGATGCTCTTAGAACGCGTAGGGGCCGCGGATGTGGGTAATCGCAGTTGTCCTGCATTCTCGTACGGCGTCGCCCAATGCCCAATTGACGCAGACTCTATGGATGACTTATTTACCATCGCCGATGCAAGGCTTTACGAAGCTAAGGAAGCCCGCCACAGCCGGTCCAAGGTCAATTCGTCGTGACAAACCGAGACGATCTTGAGTTGGAACTGCGGATGACCTCTGGTGTGCGCTCGGTCGGCTTCACGGAATGCGGGAGTGTCTTGGTGATTCAGGTGCAGGTCGCCAACGACCATGCTGACACTGGCGACACTGGCTTGCCTGTTATAGCGACCGAAATTGCTTGCCGCTACTCGGATCAGCCCATCGCTGTTGAGATAGTTCGCTGGCAGGACGGCCGTAACAGCATCCCGTCGTACACCGAGCCTGTCGTCGTCGATGCGGCCCAACTGACGCTAGATGCTTCAGCGCCAACGGTGAAACGCGAACAAAGGGTTCGCCTGCTCGCGGTGCTCACGTTCCCAGATAACGACGAACTCGAAGTGCATCTGACCTATGACGGCCGGCGGATAATAGGGCGCGGCGTCGCGAGCGACGGCCCGCTCGGAGCCGTAACCGCAACAGTGCATGGACTACGCGAGTTTTTGCATGACATTGACATAACTCCTATCCGAGCAG
>SHUZ01000023.1 GCA_009694415.1 Acidimicrobiia bacterium | reverse complement strand
AGCGCATGTATACCTGTAACCGTTTCGGATTCAAACGTGATTGTGCGGGTGAACACACCCTGACCAGTGTCAACCACGACGGTCGCGCGATGAACCGTCGACGCTTGCGCCGGTATAGCAACCGCGATGAATAAACCGCTCGCCATAACCACGAGCATCCCGGATAGATAGCGGATCGAATTAGGCACGGCGTCGCCGCGTCGCAAAGTGCGTTCCGACACCGATCGCTAACACAGCTACACCGACAACAGCGAGCAAGATAGATATCCCACCAGTCTTAGGCAACTTGGTCGCGGTAACTCCTCGAACAGTGCTGGCAACATTTCCCCCCACCTCGGTTGGTGTCGCATCCGGCCCTGCGGCCGCCGGTGTTGTGGCCGGTGCTGTGGCCGGCGTCGTCGGCTGCGTTGTGGAGATCGTTGTCGGCGGCGTACTAGTTGGAACCGTCGTCGGCGGCGTCGAGCACGTTTGCACTGCCGACCGCGCTACCGGAAGCCACAAACGAAGCAGCCCCTGAACACCTTGTGAAGTAGCGAACGTGTTGAGGCCCCACAAATCGCTCGGACTCGCCAGATTCCCATCGGCGGTTTGCGTACTAATCAAGTATTCGTCGGGCGATGTATATGGGGTGCCGTCCTGCGACGAATCTGCCGTATTTCTCCAACACGGCGATGCAGGGTCGTAACCCGCGGCAACGATTCCCTGAATAGCTAGAGCAGTTGAGTTCGGGTTACCGCTGTCGAATGGGCCTGGCCACGACCCATCTGCTTGATGACTTGCAGCAAGAAATTTCAAAGCGTTACCGATTGAGGGCGTCGCATATGACGCGCCTCCTGCTATGAGTGCTTGCATCGCCAACCCAGTCGTGTCCGGATCAACATCGGTGCCCGTCGGGTCACCCGCATAGTTCCAAGCGCCGTTCGCCTGTTGCGCAGCCTCAATGAGAGCAATCGTCACACCAGAAATAGGCGCGCCCGTTAGATGGTTGGAAATCACAGCGAACAGAGTCGCGTTGAAAGCCCCATAGGAACCGTCTGGCTGAATTGCAGAGGCTACGAGCGACTCAAGGTCCACAGGGTTGCCATCCGCTTGTGGATCGAACGCCAAGGCGTCAAGCCCAAGCGGCGCGACATCTAGCACCATCAACTTCGCGGCTTGGCCGCCGCTCAGACCCGCTTCGGCCAAGTCATCCAACGCATCCAACGCGTCCGGGCCAACATCAATTGCCTCCACACCGGCTAAGGCCTCGGCTGTAGACCATGACCCATCGGCCTGGGCTTGTTCGGCGATCGCGAGTACGGCGTCTGGCGTTTCGAAGCCCGGAAATCCGGCAACCTCAAAACTTCCATCGGGCTGTTGCTGGGCCTCTAACCATTCCACGGCGGATCGCGCCGCGACGACAGACTCAGGTGCCGTGGCACCAGCCTGGGACAACAATGCAGGCAGACCGAATGCGGCCGCGCCGAAACATACGAGAAGGGAGCGAACTAATGACATGGTTTCCTCCTGGGCCCCTCTCCACGAGGACCCCAACTGCGACCCACCTTGCGATGGGGACTTACGGAGCACCGGTAACCCGGCGGACAGCGGCGATGGTCCTGGCTTACGGTCACCCTTGGCAGTTGCCTAGGGTTAGCCGATCACAGTTGCGGGTCAGCGCCGGGCTTGCACCGGCTTCCTCCACCCCGAACCCGAGCGGATCTCGGGAACGGGACCGCACGAACCATCCGGGGTTACGCGCGACCGCTGTCGAGAGGACAATCTAGGGGAATGCGAACACCGTCCGCAACCCACCGGCCATGGCACTCTGCGACTTGGCTCATCTGGGCGCTCGCCGCCGCCGGTTCCGTTCAACTCGCTCCGAGTCCTGTTTACGTCGCGCTCGTGATCGGGATTGCGTGGCTGATGGTGGAGACGCACGCCGCCGACGGCCCCTACCGACGCGCGTTCCCCGCGCTCGTCCTACTCGGAGTCATCTTCGCTTCGGTGCGAGTTGTGATCGCTGCGCTCACAACACACAACGGCGTCGATGTAATCGTCACCTTGCCGCAAGCAACTACGCCACAAATACTTGGCGGCTTCACGATCGGTGGCACCTTAGAAGCGGGCGTTGTGTTGTCTTCGCTGGCATCAGGATTCACCATCGTCGGGATGCTCGCTGTGTTCGGCGCGTTCAACTCCATCGCTTCACACTACGAACTTGTGCAATCTTCACCGCGCGCCTTCCACGAACTTGGTCTGATCACAACCGTCGCTCTCGCATTTGTACCAGCAACGATCGAATCCGTAACCGCCGTGCGCGAAGCCGACATGGCACGCACCGGTGGGAGAAAAATCCGGCGCGGCCGACTAATAAGAATGATCGTGCCGGTTCTCGAACGCGGCATGGAACGAGCAATTGCACTGTCGGAATCGATGGACTCACGCGGCTTTGGGAACGCTCCAAGTGCACGAGCGGAGCGAAAATCTGGATGGTGCGGACTCGCGGCATTGCTTGTGTTGGGCGCAGCGTTCGTCGCACTCGTCGGGCGTGCGCCAGCGACGGCAATCGCGCTCAGTCTCTTAGGTGCCTTCCTACTTATTCTTGCCGTCTTATTGAGTTCACGCGGCAGTGCAAGGCAGCGATACCGGCATATCCGTATGGCAACAGCGGACTGGTTGTTGGCTGGCGTATCACTACTTTCGCCGTTGCTTCTCGGGTTCGTCGCGATCGTCGGTAACGATTCGCTGGCCTGGTATGCGAGTCCTCTTGTGTGGCCAACATTTGATCCCGTGGTCGCTCTGTGCCTCGTGCCACTTCTCGCACCACTTCTTCGCCTCCCTGTTCCAATGTCGGGCATCGATGTAGGAACGGGTGCGTACGAACATCAACCAGACATGGCCGAAACGACATGACCGCAATCACGTTTGCCGATGTTTCATACGGGTACCCCGATGGACCGCTCGCACTTCAACAGATTGATCTTGCGGTCGATGCGGGTGAAATCTTGCTGGTCGTCGGGTCCTCCGGTTCAGGGAAAAGCACTCTGTTGCGCGCGGTCAACGGAATAGTTCCTCACTCCACCGGAGGTCGATTCGCTGGAGACGTGACGGTTGTAGAGCGATCAACACGAGAACATCTTCCTCGCGCTCTCGCGGACGTCGTCGGTTTCGTACACCAAGATCCTGAAGCTCATTTCGTCGTTGATCGCGTAGAGGCAGATGTTGCGTTCGTCCTCGAAAATATTGGTTTCTCGCAAGTCTCAATGCGCCGACGTGTCGAAGAAGTCCTCGATGCGCTCGGTATCGCTCACCTTCGCGATCGCAATCCGGCAACACTCTCGGGCGGCGAACGTCAGAGATGCGCGATCGCAGGTGCACTTGCATCTGCACCGAGCGTTCTCGTCCTCGACGAGCCAACTTCGCAACTAGATCCCCAGGGGGCCGAAAGCGTCCTCGCCGCCGTGACGCGCCTCAACGCGGATCTCGGAACGACAGTGCTGATTGCCGAACACCGCCTAGAACGCGCAGCGCCCATCGCCGACCGCGCCGTGTTGGTAACCGACGGTCGGGTATCCCTAGGCCCAAGTGAAACGGGAAGCGTGCTCGCTACTTACCCCGGGGCACCAAGCGTCACCCGGCTCGGTCGTCTACTCGGATGGGATCCACCACCGCTCACGGTCCGCGATGCTCGGCGACGTTACGCCACGCATCGTCCGTCGCTGAATGCGCCAATACCCGATCTCGCCGATGCTCCGGCCAGCGGCGACCTGGCTATTTCAGCAACGGGCATCAGCGTGCGCCTCGGTGCACGTGTTGCTGTGCACGGCGTCGATCTCGACCTTCATCAAGGCGAAGTGACCGCGTTGCTTGGACGCAACGGTTCAGGGAAGACGACGCTGCTTCGTGCGCTCGCTGGGCTCACCAAAGTCGACAAGGGAACCGTCACGACGCATGCCACGATCGGATACGTTCCCCAAGATCCGAACACGCTTTTGTTCTCGCCAACTGTGCGAGAAGAAGTGCGCGAAACTCTTACTCTCCTCGGTCGTTCCGACAACGCGCTCGTTGACAGGTGGATTGATGTACTAGGTCTGCACGACCTATCAGACCGGCATCCGCGCAGCCTCTCTGGTGGCGAGCGTCAGCGCGTCGCGATCGCCGCAGTTGCAGTTGGTGGAGCTGCGGTGCTCCTGCTCGACGAACCGACCCGCGGCATGGATGCCGAGTCTCGACACGCGCTAGAGCGAGCCATCAGCGCCCATGTAAAAGAGGGTGGCTCAGTCGTGCTCGCTACCCATGACATAGAACTTGCGGCGCGCTGCGCCAATCGCGTAGTCGTTATGGGAGACGGCGAGGTCGTAGCGAACGGATCAGCGCGCGACGTGCTCTCCGGTTCACTTTTCGCTCCCCAAGTACTCCGGGTAATGCCGCCGTTTCTAACGGTGGAAGAGGTGGCGAATGCGTTGAACACACCTTCGAGGAACACGCCGTGACGTCTGTGACAACGTTGCCAATCCGGTTCGCCAATAACGCTCGTCCCACTCTTGTGTACGCGCTCATGATCGCCATAGGTATCGCCGCTTTCCTCTATCCGTTTTGGATACCCGCAGACGCGTTACCCAATTCCGCTCACGCTGGCGACGCCCCGCTGATTGCTGCAGCGGTTGCAGCACTCGTAGTCGTCGCCGTGGCCCTTGAGGTGCGGCGCGGCACGATGAACGGAGCGACCGTTGCTGTTCTCGGCGTTCTTGCAGCGAACGCTGGACTTCTGCGTCTACTCACATTGCCTGGGCGCGGAAGCGGGATCTTCTTCTTGGTCGTCCTGGCCGGTGCCGCTTTCGGACCTCGGTTTGGAATGTTGCTCGGCTTCTGCGCAATGGCCGTATCCGCCATCATCACGGGAGGGATTGGCCCGTGGTTGCCATTTCAAATGCTTGCTCTCGCGTGGATCGGCGCGTGCGCTGGAATCGTTGGGCTCGCGACATCCCGGTTGTCGGCACGTTCCGAGGTAATCGTGTTAGCCGCTTTCGGATGGGTGGTAGGACTCCTATATGGCGCCCTTATGAACCTTTGGTTCTGGCCGTTCCAGCGAGGAGGCGGCGACTTGTCATGGGAACCCGGCATGGGAGCAGCAACGACGATCCAGCACTACTGGTCCTTCTACGTCACAACTTCATTCGCTTGGGATGCCGGAGTGGCAATGGGTAACGCAATCCTGATTCTGCTCACCGGCGTTGTCATCCTCCGCACGCTACGTCGATTTGCTCACCGGCTCGACCCAGTTGTTGAACTCGAGGAGTTACACCCTCAGGCAGTTCGCTCCTGACCTGCATCCCACGCAGCGAATAGTCGCGAGTAGCGCTCGCGACGTTCAATGAGTTCATCGTGCGTCCCGATCTCCACTAGTCGCCCACCGTCGACGACCGCGATCCGGTCACACCGCTCAGCGGTCGACAGCCGATGTGCAACAACAACAACAGTCCGCCCCTCACTCAAACGCTCGAGTGCTAGTTCCACCTGGCGTTCCGTTCCCGGATCTAGATTCGAAGTTGCCTCGTCGAGCACGAGGAGAGCGGGATCAGCTAGCGCAGCGCGGGCCAGCGATACCAACTGCTTCTCTCCGGCCGATAACCGCGAACCACGTTCGCGTACTTCGGTATCAAGGCCGTCGGGGAAAGATTCAAAGATTTGAGCAAGGCCGAGGGCCGCGATGGCCGCGTCGATCTCCGCATTCGTGGCCCCGACTCGTCCCACCCGAACGTTCTCGCGCACTGTCCCGGCGAACAAGAAGCCCTCTTGCGGTACGACGACGATGCGCTCGCGCAGACTCGCGAGCGTCGCGTCCCTGAGGTCTACGCCGCCAAACGTGACATGGCCTTCGCGCGGGTCATAAAAGCGCACCATCAACTTGGCGAGCGTCGACTTACCCGCACCGGTAGGCCCGACGAGTGCCAGCCTTTCTCCGGGGAGTACTTCCAGCGAGACTCCGCTAAGAACAATCGGGCCCTCGGGAGCGACCACGCCATCTGTATCGGGTGGGCCGCCTCCATATGCAAACGACACAGCGCCGATCTTGAGAACTCCTTCGGCAGGAAGGTCTACTGCGCCAGGCTTCTCCCCGACTGCGGCTTCAGTATCCAGGAGACCGAAGATCTTTTGAAGCGCGGCACCCGACGACTGGACCGTGTTGTACAACTGGCTCAGTTGCTGGATTGGTTCAAAAATGTTGTTCAGGTACAGCACAAATGCAAGAACAGTTCCGACTGAGATGATGGCTTCGTTCACCATCACTCCACCAGCGCCCACGATCACGGCTATGCCCACCACGCCAGTGAACTCGACCAACGGAAAGTAACGCGCCGATATCCGCACAGTCTCTAGGTTCGCTTCGAATTGCGCCTCATTCGTATCGCGGAACCGGCGAGTCCAGCCCCCCTCGCGTCCGAACGCCTGCACAACACGCACACCCTCTAGGCCCTCTTGCAGGGTCGCCATATTTGTTCCGATGCTCTCTCTCACTTCGAGATATGCACGGTTCGACTCGCGACGGAACCAGCGACTCGCAAACACGACAGGAGGAACGATGACGAGTACCGCGAGCGCGAGTTGCCAACTCATCCAGAAGATCACAACGATCGCGCCAAAAAAAATCAGGATATTCTGAACGAACATGACCAACCCTTGCGATATCAATTCTTGCAACGCATCTATATCTGACGTCATCCGCGCCACAAGTCGACCGGTTTTCTCGCGTTCAAAGAAGCCCATCGACAATCCGATGAGATGTTTGAAAACACGCGCGCGCAGATAACGAAGAAACTGCTCCCCCGTCTTGCTCACCATCCAAATAACGATCCGACCCAAAACGAGCCCGATTAAAGCAACAATGAGATACGCGATCGACGCGCGATTAAGTGCCGACGCGTTTTTGTCTATGAGTCCTGCGTCTACGCCGTAACGGACCAACCACGGGCCAGCAAGAAGACAAGCTGTCTGCGCGACCAGCACGAGTGATGCGACATAAACGGCAGACCGATAAGGGCCCAACAGGGTCCACAGCCTCCGAAGAACGCTGCGCGCCTGATCACGATTTAGTTTGTCCTCGTCGTCTAACGGCCCGGGCTCGACCCAACCGCCCCTCATGGCGCAGCGTCCAATGCAATCGGTCCCGCGGCCTCTGCTTGCGCGAGCACTTCTCGATAACGCTGAGACGACGCGAGCAGTTCATCGTGCGTACCCTGCGCAATGGCGCGACCATCGTCGATTAATACAACCCGATCCGCGAGGGCGATAGTCGCGGGGCGATGAGCGATTATCAATGTTGTCCGCCCCTCCATCACCTCGCCAAGTGCTGCTCGGATCTCGTGCTCCTTGGTTGGGTCCACAGCGGAAGTCGCGTCGTCGAGAATCAAAATTCGTGGGTCAGCCAGAACAGCGCGCGCAATCGCAATTCGTTGACGCTGCCCACCAGATAATGAGAACCCGTTCTCTCCAACAATCGTGTCGTAGCCATCCGGCAGTTTTGTAACGAACTCTTCAGCACCCGAGAGTCGCGCAGCGCGCTGCACACTTTCGAAGGACGCTTCGGGATTAGCAAACGCGATGTTCTCGCGCACACTGTCCGAGAAAAGGAAGGTGTCTTCAAAGACGATCCCAATTTCGCTACGGAGTTCCGCAATCCGAATCGATCTCACATCGACTCCATCAATGAGTAGGGCACCTCCCTCAATGTCATAAAAGCGTGGCAACAACCGACCGATCGTTGACTTCCCACCACCGGTAGCGCCCACGAGCGCAACCGCTTCGCCGCCGCGGATTGTCAGATCCAATCCATTGAGCACAGCGCGCCCTGGCCCATATCCAAAACGCACGCCCTCGAACCGAATCTCGCCAGGACCAACTGGCATCGCAACCGCGCCAGGCGCATCGGTAATCAGCAGATCCGTCTTCAAGATCTGATCTACACGACCACCGCCGGCAGACGCGCGCGAAGCCTGTGCGATGAGCATCCCGACCATCCGAAGCGGCCATATGAGCATGAAGATGTAGAGATTGAACGCGAGGATGCTGCCGATCTCAAGTTGCCCTGCCAACACCTGATGGCCGCCGTAAAACAGAATGGCAACCATCGATAACGTGGGCAAGAAGTCAATCAACGGCATGAAGCCGGCGCGCAAGCGAGCCGACGCGAGGGCGCGGTCCAGGACCGCATCGGCTTCCGCTTCGAGTTTCTCTATCTGCATACGCTCTGCGCCGAAGCCCTTGACCACTCGAATACCTGACAGGCTTTCTTCAACGACTCCAGAGAGGTCAGCGAGTTCTTGTTGCAAATCCATGTTCACGGGTGCAATGCGCTTGCTGAAACGCGCGGCCGCGATGTTGAGAAATGGCATCGCGCCTAACGCCAGGAGCGCAAGTACCGGATCCTCCAACGCCATGATCACGATCACTCCGATCATCGTCACGAGGCTGGCGGCAGTGAGAGGCATCAGAATCACGAGCGTCTCTATCTGCTGAATATCGGTGTTGGCTCTAGCCATGAGCTGCCCGGTCTGAGCGTGATCATGGAATGCGAAGTGAAGCCGTTGGAGGTGAGCAAACAGCCGTTGCCGTAGGTCTGTCTCGGTTCGAAGCGCGATCCTGAACGCCGAGTAGCGCCTTAGTCCCGTACAGATACCTTGCACGACGCCGACCGCGATCATCACGCAGGTCAATCGAATTACATGTCCGATGTCGCCCTGATGCAGCCCGTCGTCGATAGCAGCGGCGGCGAGCAGAGGAATCGTTAGCTTGGCGGCCGTCCAAACGATGCCGGCTGTTATTCCACCAGCGATCCACCACTTCTGGGGCCGAACAGCATTGCCGATAAGACGCCAACCGGCACGGCGAATCTCGCGTTCATCATCCACGACCATTCAAAACTACCAGCGCCCCGCCTGAAGTCTTCAGGCGAGCGATTACGCGATCAATCGGTGGCGGGAGTGCGACTACTTCGGCACCAGTTCTGCAGGAATATCCGCGATCCGCGGGTTGGCACGGTCTCGCTCCGAGAGAGCGGGCGAAGAAGTCGGCCAGGCGATTGCAAGGGCGGGATCATTCCACGCGACCCCCAACTCATCTTCAGGGTTGTAATAGTTATCAACGAGGTAAGTGATCGTCGCGTCGGTAATCGCGTAAAAACCGTGCGCGACTCCTCGAGGGATATACAGCCCCTTGTGCTCCGTGCCATTTAGTTCAATCGCTAATGACGATCCTCTTGTTGGCGAAGATTTGCGGAGATCGTGGAGACCAGCGAGCACACGCCCGAATGGGATGTACCAGTAGTCAGCTTGGAAGCGGTGAAAGTGCAGACCAACGAGAGTCCCAGCCTGACGGTCGGCACGGTTTGCCTGCAACATGGTCGGCGAACCTTCCGGCAGCCATTCCTGGCGAAAAGTCTCGACGAACATCCCGCGGTCGTCTCCCCAGATGGTTGGTTCGACGATCGCTACGCCATCAATCTCAGAAGCAAGAGTCACATTCGCCATCGAATCACTCGCTCTCTTGAACCCGGCCATATTGGCCGCGGTAAAACAACAACGGACCAGCATCTGCCGTGAGGCCGAGTTCGTGAACGCGACCGATCACCACATCATGGTCACCGGCAACGTATTCAGCCTCGATAGTGCAATCAATCCACGCATGAACATCGGCCAAGATCGGCCCATGGTTGGAAACGCGCCACTCCAATGCGCCGAACCGATCCACATCTTTCGAGGCAAACAGTCTCGAAAGATGTTCTTGATGTTCGTCAAGAACATTGACGGTGAAATGCCCAGCCTGCTGGATCCGTGGCCATGTGGTCGATGCGGATGCTGCACAGAACAGCACGAGGGGCGGATCTAGCGAAACTGACGTGAACGCGTTGACTGCCATTCCAACGGGTTCGTCACCGTCCATCGCAGTGATTACGGTGATGCCCGTAGCGAAGTGCCCGAGTACTTCTCTAAACAAGTCATCGCCTGGGACAAGTGCTTCCCCGTTTACGGTTCCCATCGTTATCGTCCCCCGGTGGCGGCGGGACGGCCGATGGTGACAACCATGCCCTCACAAGCAGCGAACACTTCGCTTAGTCCCGTAGTCGCAGCCAGGTCGCGCGCTTCTCTCTCGATCGTTGCGACTGCAACATCATCGTGGCATGGATCGTGATGGAACAGCGCGAGTCTGCGTACCGAAGACTTGCTAGCAACGTTGACCGCGTATTCGGGAGTGCAGTGACCCCAGTGCCACTTCGCCTCGAATTCATTTGCGGTGTGCTGTGCATCATGGATAAGCAGGTCTACGTCGCGACACAATTCGACAACATCATTCGGTACGTGGTCGTCCGGCGTGCCCTCAACGCAACCCTGACCGTGATCCGGTACGTACGCGACCGCTACTCCGTCGATCTCAATCCGAAAGCCAAGTGTCGGGCCAATATGTCGTACCCACCGCGAACGGACCCTCGCGCGCCCAACTTGAAACTCGCCATTCCCAACATCGTGAAAAGCAACCGTGCCCGCGAGACCCTCGGGCCGTATAGGAAAGAATGGTGGCCGCATAAATCCTGCAAACACTTCGCATAGGGAGCCCTCGGGTTGCTCAGGGCCATAAATATCAAGCATCGAAGTCGAATCATGCAACGGTTCAAAAAATGGCAAACCCTGCACATGGTCCCAATGCAGATGCGATAGCAAAACTGATCCGCGAAAGTCCGAAGCATTGCCCGACTTGAGTAACGACATGCCATACCGACGCAGGCCTGTTCCGAGATCAAGGATTATCGGAGTTTGGTCTTCTGCCTCGATCACAACGCATGAGGTGTTACCGCCGATGCCCGCGGAATGCGGCTCATCGCACGGAGTCGAGCCACGCACACCGTGGAAAGTGACTGTGATCGCACCACTCATTAGACCGCGCAGGCTACTCAACAATCCAGGAACGCAGGATCTGGCGACAATGCACCTACGCTCCGCCATATGGAAGAACCTCGCCAGTTACGCGTTGCTGATCTCGATGTCGCCTACCTCGAAGCCGGTCCACAGGACGGCCCCCTTGCTCTATGCCTCCACGGCTTCCCTGATCACGCGCCTACATGGGAACGACTTATGGAGCGACTCGCCAGGGCCGGGTTCCATGCTGTCGCACCGTGGCTCCGTGGCTATTCGCCAAGCGGGTTAGCCCCAGACGGCAACTACCAAGTCGCCTCACTGGCCCTAGATGCCATCGGGCTCGCAGACGCGATCGCTGGCGATCGCGATGCGGTACTTATTGGTCATGACTGGGGGGCGATGGCGGCGTATACGGCTGTAGGCCACCGACCAGACCGATTTTCGAAATTGGTCACATTGGCGGTTCCACATCCTGCGGCCCTCACAGCTCTGTTCCTTTCGCCCGAGCAACTCAAGCGTTCTTTTTATATGTTCGTCTTCCAAACACCATTAGCCGAGATGGTCGTCACAAATGACGACTTCGCCTTCATCGATTATCTCTGGCAGACATGGTCTCCGGGATACGAACCAGACGCCGACTTCATGCGTGCGCTCAAAGACACTCTCGCTGCTCCCGGTTGTGCTGAGGCTGCGATTGGTTACTACCGCGCGATGATGGGAACAACCGCACCGGATCCGCTATTGAGCGAAGTCTCGAGCGCGGGTAACGGCCCAATGTCGATACCGACGCTCTACATGCATGGCGCCGACGATGGTTGCATGAGTGCCGCTCTAGTCGACAAGGAACTCCTTGCCAACTTTTTCACAGCGGGTCTTCAGGTCGAGATGGTTCCCATGTCCGGGCACTTCCTTCACATGGAACAGCCAGAGCTGGTCGGTGACTTGGTAATTGACTTTCTTGCCAGCTAGGTACGGCCGCTCTAGCTGCTCGCGATCTTCGTGATTTCCGGGTATCCCTTTTGCATGCTTGCACCATCGACAAACAAGGTGTCGCCGCTTACCCACCGGCCGTCATCGCTGACGAGAAACAGGGCTGCATCCGCTATGTCTTCTGGTGCACCAACTCGTCCTAGAGGGGTCGAAGCTATATATGCATCGCGAATCACCGGCAACACTCGGCTGAACGCGGTTAGAGGAGTATCGACAAAGCCAGGCCCGATACCGGCAACGCGAATACCAAATTCACCGAGTTCAATCGCTGCGATTCGAGTAAGCATCTCGACTCCAGCCTTCGAACAGCAGTAAGCCGCCAATCCCTCCGCCGCAAGCCGCGCGTTTATAGATGCGATGTTTACGATCGCTCCACCTTCTCCCTGGTCGCGCATCGCTCGCGCCTCGTGCTTCACGCACAACATCACTCCGGTAAGACACGTGTCGACGACGGCCCGAAATTCGGCCATGTCGTGATCAACGATCGTCGAGTACGTCGCCCACGCTGCCGAATTGATCGCGTGGTCGATTCGTCCGAAAGTGTCGATCGTCGATTGAACCATCCGCTCAACATCTGCCTCATCGGTCACGTCGACAACGGAGACTGCACAATTCGCGCCGAACTCCTGAGCGACTTCGTTGAGTAACTCCGCGTTCCGATCTGCCAACATCACACGCGCTCCTTCGGCGATGAAGCGGCGAGCGCATGCCAAGCCGATCCCCGATGCTCCACCCGTGATGATTCCCGCACGGCCATCTAGTCGTCCTGGCATTCGATCCTCCTGGTTTGGGTTTGTTGCAGCGTAGAAGGTGCGTTCGGAAGTACCTAGCGGCCGGTACCGTAGAGCCGTGACATCGCATGCTCACGCACCCGCGGACGCCTCGCCTACATCGTTGATACGACGTAGGAGGGCATTGTGGATCAGCTTGGTAGCCAACGCTGGCTTCCTCGTAGTGCAACTGATCGCGGGGATCGCATTCGGATCGCTAGCACTCGTCGCCGATTCGGTACACATGGCATCGGACGTAGTCGCTATCGGAATAGCGCTCATTGCCCAACAACTCGCAATTCGTCCAGCGTCAACGCGCAATACCTATGGACTCTTGCGTGCAGAGGTTCTTGGCGCGCAAGTCAACGCACTTCTGCTTGCGTGCGCTTCAGCATGGGTGATCTACGAAGCGATACACAGGTTCTCTTCGCCAACTGCCGTTAATGGCACGGGCGTAATAATCGTCGGAACAATCGGGATCTTCGTCAACGGGCTAAGCGCATGGTTGATCAACCGCTCCGCTGGCGAGAGCCTCAACATGCGGGGAGCATTTTGGCATTTGGCGGCGGATGCAATCGGCTCTGTTGGCGTCGTGATTTCGGGAATCGTGATCGTGCTCACGGGCAAGACCTGGGTGGATCCTGCTGTGTCCTTGTTAATCGCGGCGCTCGTACTGTGGGCAGCGTGGCGACTATTGGTAGACGCGACACGCGTGCTTCTCGAAGCGACTCCACGCGGGATCGATGTAGTCGTTGTCGAGAATTTGCTACGTAGTGATGCTGCCGTCGATGCGGTCCATCACCTTCATATCTGGTCGATAGATTCTGAGACTCCGGCACTCTCGGCGCATGTTGTGCTTAGGGGAGAGTGGACGCTCCACGACGCACAAGATTGTGGAGAGCGTCTCAAAACCGCGTTAGCTGACAACTTCGCGATCCGGCACGCAACACTCGAACTTGAGTGCCACGCGTGCGCCGACGACCGGACCCATTGAATCGTCAAACGGGTTTCGCCGTTTAGGGCTTACTCCGGAGTCGTATAGGGGCGCTGCCGCGGCGTTGCGGAATCGCGCTTAGGAACCATCACCTTGCGGCGGAAGTAACAAACCTCTTCGCCGCGCTGGTTATATCCGAACGTCTCTACGCTGACGATGCCGCGGTCTGGCTTACTCGAACTTTCCTTCTTCTCAAGTACCCGCGTCTCCGCGTAGATGGTGTCGCCATGAAAGGTTGGGCGTTTGTGCTGCAGGGTCTCGACCTCAAGATTTGCAATCGCTAAACCACTCACATCAGCGACACTCATACCGAGTACGAGCGAGTAGACGAGATTGCCAACTACAACATTCTTGCCAAACTGCGTCTGAGTCTCTGCGTACCAAGCGTCCGTATGCAATGGATGGTGGTTCATCGTGATCATGCAAAAAAGATGGTCGTCGTATTCGGTGATCGTCTTACCAGGCCAATGTTTGTATAGGTCGCCCGGTTCGAAATCTTCGAAGTAGCGCCCGAAGGGCCGCTCGTGAGTGGTCATAGATACACACGGTACCGACCTATTCGGCCTACGGCACATTCCAAGCCATTGTCTGGCGCCAATCGCCCGACCTACGGCTGAGCGGCGGCGGTCTCCACACGGGACCACAAGCCCTTGTAAGTACCGACCTTGAATGCACCAGAGGCGGTCGCTACAACATCGACCAATCGGACGCGAAGTAAGCACGCATTGTCATCATCTGCACAGGGGGTTGCAACATCGATCACCTTGTTAGCAAGACCGGTGGGGTACACGAGGGAGCCGTTTGACACAGCCGACCAATCACTATTCAGCGTGCATCCCGACGTGTTGACAAAGTCGCAGGCTTCGACGACGTAAGTCTTGACTGTCGCGTTCTTCGGTCCGGGGCCACCTTCTGCCGGACCAGAAACACTGATGGTGATTGTCTTCGTTGCTCCATAGACGCGCGTAGAAGTCAGGTCGTACGTAGGGCCACCTCCAAGGCTGTATGGCGCCCATGGTTGATAGTTGATGACCACCCACGGGCCGTACGCCGGTGACGCCGCGCTTCTATCGCTGTATCCCCGCACGCGCAAGTAACAACTCGTTGTATTGACCGGACAAGTTGTGCTTACGTGCGAAACCATCGCAAGGTCAGTAGCTGCGCTCCAAGCTCCATAGGTGATACCACCCACATCATCGGTAGTCACCCCTTGAAGGGCCCATTCATATCCAACAGTGAGTCCCCTTGCCGGTACGGTCCAAGTGATCCTCATTGAAGCAACGCCTGCGCTCGATGCGCTTGGATCGGGGTTCAGTTCGGCAAAGTTGTCAAAAAGTAACGACGTCACACCTGAGGGCGATACTGTGACAGTGCCGGCCGTCGACAAGGGGCCGACACCGTTTGCCGTCGTCGCATAGACGCGATAACTGCACGTCGCATTTCCAGTGCATGTACCTGTCGTCTCTGTGTACGTTCGTGCAGTGACTGGCGACCATGGCGTCGCGGTCCAACTTCCTCCGTCATTGCTCACTTCAACTCCGTACGAAGTAACCGGCAGGCCACCGGTGTCCGCAGGCGCCGCCCACTTCACCGTCACCGTCGTGAAACTGCCGTTGGTTGCTTTGGCCACCACGTTCAATGGAAACGTCGGAACTGACGTCCCCCACGTGACGGGTCCCGCGGAACTGCTGGCTGCCGAAGTAACCGTTGAGTTCAACGCATATACGCGGAAGCGGCATGCGGAACCGTGTGAGGTGGCGGAGTAGCGACACGCAGTCCGCACTGGCACAGTTCGAGGACTCGTCGCACCAAGAACCGTCTTTGCCGTCGACCACGTGGCACCACTATCAGTGCTCGAATCGTACGAATACGAGGTAGCTCCGGTGACAGCAGTCCATGTCACCGTCATGTGGTTCGATGCAGGGCCACCGACTATTGAACTAACCGTTGGCGCGTCAAGAGCGCTCGCTGGACTCATCGGCAAAAAAATTGCGGCAACGCAGACAGCGACCACCACTGCGAATGCCTTCGACCTCTGGGTAATAGCGCGCAATGTTCCCCATCTCGCCCGGTAGTGAACTGTTTCTAGCGCGCACGCGAATTGTTCGCAACGGCATTATGTCCCCGATAATCCTTTAACTACTGAATTGTTATACTGCGTATCTGCGCAACAGTCCTCTCGCTATTACCAGGCGCTGAATCTCGTTCGTACCTTCGCCGATGATCATCAACGGCGCATCGCGGTAGTACCTCTCGACCGGCAATTCCGTCGTGTAGCCAACGCCACCGTGAATACGCAGACACTCGGTTGCAATGTCGAGAGCAGCTTCACTCGCGAAGAGTTTCGCCATTCCAGCTTCCACATCTACGCGCTCACCCCTTTGCTTTAGAACGGCAGCGTGCTCGGTAAGTAACCGGGCCGCCTGGAGCTTCGTTGCCATGTCGGCCAACTTGTGTTGGATCACCTGATGTTCGGCAATCGGCTTGCCCATCGTGCGACGTTCCTGCGCATATTTAATAGCGGCCTCAAATGCCGCACGCGCAACACCGACTGCGCGCGCTGCGATGTTGATGCGACCCACCTCGAGTGCGCCGAGAATGAAACCCAACCCGTGGCCTAACCCGGCCAGGCCTCCGAGCACACAATCGGCGCCCACGCGGTGACCGTCGTAGACCATCTCGACGGTTTCGAGGCCCCTGTATCCCAACTTCGGGATATTTCGGGACACGTTGATCCCCTCGAACCGTGGACCCGGCTTCTTTTCGATCATGAAGCACGTGATGCCTTCATCGGTTCGAGCAGCCAGCGCAACTAGCCCGGCGCGTTCACCGTTCGTCACCCACATCTTCGTGCCGTTGATCACATATTCATCGCCATCCCGCGCCGCGCGACACGCGATGTTGTTCGTGTCGCTTCCGGCATCGGATTCGGACAACGACAAACACCCGCGCAGTTCTCCTGTCGCTAATCTCGGGAGCCACCGCGCCCGTTGTTCAACGCTGCCTTGCAACATGAGCAGACTGGCGGCGATCGTGTGCGTATTGACTATGCCCGACAAACTCATCCACCCGGCGGCGAGTTCCTCCACCACTGCTATGTAGGCGAGTAGATCGAGACCAAGTCCGCCGTATTCCTCGGGGATCGTGATACCGAACAGACCCATCGCCTTCATCTGCTCAACGATCGCTTCTGGGTACTCGTCAGCGTGTTCCAGATCACTCGCCACCGGCAACACCTCGCGCTCAACCCAGCGGCGAACAGACGCTCTCAATTCTTCTCGGACTTCGGGATCTGTATCAGTTGTCATGCCCGACACCGTAGCGGCGTGCAAGTTTCACGTCCGCGGCCGATAGGTTGACTAGCAATGCAGATGCATCAAACGATCATGGGTTTCCGTCGGGACGACTCCGTGCGGAACAAAAAGATGGAGCGCCAACTACTCCGCCGCGTTTTCGCGATGACACACCCTTACCGCCGCGCCCTAATCGGGTTCCTAATTACCGTCGTAATCGGCGCGTTCATCGGCGTCATTCCGGCGCTGCTGTTCCGCTCCTTGCTTGACAACGCTGTACCTAAAAGCAACGAGGAACTTGTACTAAAGCTCGCACTCGCCGCTGTCGCTGTGGCTCTGGCAACTGCCGGTTTGAACCTTGTCCAGCGATGGTTCTCGGCGAGAATCGGTGAAGGGCTCATCTACGACATGCGCGTCGCCCTATTCGACCACGTTCAACGGCTCCCGATTTCATTCTTCACGCGTACTCAAACTGGTTCTCTGATGAGTCGCCTCAACAACGATGTCATCGGAGCACAACAGGCTGTAACCGGCACGCTAGGAACAGTCCTCTCGAACGTCATCACACTCGTCATCACCCTCGCCGTAATGCTCGGTTTGGAATGGCGGCTCACCATTCTCACGCTTATCGTGCTTCCGGCATTCATCCTTCCCGCGCGACATATCGGCAAGCGCCTTCAGATCGTGACCAGGGAAGGGTTCACGCTCAACGCATCGATGAACAACACGATTGCCGAACGTTTCAATGTTGCCGGAGCTCTCGTGGTCAAGTTGTTCGGCAATCACGACACAGAGCGAGAGAAATTCGCAGCGCGCGCAGCGCGTGTTCGCGACATCGGCATCTCATCTGCGATGTACTCCAGAGTGCTATTTGTCGCGCTGGGATTTGTCGCTGCCGTAGGAACGGCCGTCGTTTACTACGTAGGCGGCCGCCTAGTAATCAATGGCGCAATTTCCATCGGAACTGTTGGTGCCTTCGTCATCTATGTGGGTCAGATCTATCAGCCACTCACGCAGTTGACGAACGCTCGGGTCGACGTGCTGACCGCTCTCGTGAGTTTCGAACGGGTATTCGAGGTGCTGGACTTTCCGGCCCTCGTAACTGACAAACCAGGAGCGATCGATCTAGTTGATCCAAAAGGACGTATCGAGATCGACCATGTCTGGTTCCGGCATGCTCCTGCATCCATCTCGTCATTGGCATCCCTGGAGGAGGGCTTGCCCGAAGTTTCAGACGAGAGCGCCTGGATACTGAGCGACGTGAGTCTCACTGTTGAGCCCGGAGAGTTCGTGGCGATTGTCGGCGCATCGGGAGCTGGCAAGACCACTACCGCAATGCTCGTGCCACGTATCGCAGACGTGTCCGAAGGTTCCGTACGGATCGATGGGCACGACGTGCGCGATCTGACGTTGCATTCACTACGCGATTCTCTAGGCATCGTCATGCAGGATGCGCATTTATTCCACGACACGATTCGTGGCAACCTCACATATGGGCGCCCCGATGCCGACGACGAACAACTGCTAGATGCATGCAGGTCGGCACGAATCCTTGACCTCATCGAGAGCCTGCCCGACGGATTGGACACCGTTGTAGGAGAGCGCGGCTACCGAATGTCAGGCGGCGAGAAACAAAGGCTCGCTATCGCCCGGGTTCTCCTGAAGGCACCCGCGATCGTGATCCTCGACGAAGCGACATCGCACCTAGATTCGGAATCGGAACAAGCAATACAACGTGCGCTCGATGAGGCACTCGCTGGACGTACCGCGCTTGTAATCGCCCACAGGCTCTCCACGATCATCAAGGCAGACCGCATTGTGGTAATCGATGATGGCCGCGTGGCCGAGGAGGGAACGCACGCTGAACTTCTCGGGCGAGATGGGCTGTACGCGGACCTTTACCGCCTTCAACTCGATCAATCACATCTCGAGACGACCTAGAACTCTGCGGTTTGTCATCGGGTAGTGGGGCCGCCTGACCACGATTGCTGAATGTGTGCCGGTAAGATATTGCCTCCTTCGCAATCTCAAGAGTAGATATTCCAAACATGGACGACCCGACCAAAGATCAATCACAATCACTTCATCGCGCGCAACGCCGCAAGCGCCACCGCTCGCGTTTTCGCGTCGCGTTTGTATCAATCGGCGGAATCATTGTAATCGTCGCCGCTCTCTTCGCTACCGGTGGACCCCCATTCACGCGTTCGACAGGAGCCGAGACAGCGCTTCGGCAACAACCTGCGCCTCGCCCTACGACAACAACCGACCCGGCGAACAAAATCGCTCGCCGCGCCCTCAGCCCAGAAGATCCTCTCAAACTATGGATCGGTGGCGACTCCCTTGCCGGTGCGCTCGGACCAACGCTTGGGGAGATGACAGCTGAAACCGGTGTCGTCGCACCGCAATACGACTCGCGCCCCTCGAGCGGACTCATCAATCCCGGGTTCTTCGACTGGGAAGAACACGCGATCGAGCAGATGGATGAACTGGATCCAGAGGCAGTCGTATTCATTGTCGGCACCAACGATGCCGTCGGCCATAACGAGAAAAAGGCGGTCGAATACGAACGTCAAACCGTCCGGATGATGAGAATTTTGCGCGGTTCTGGGAGGCCAGTCCTCTGGATCAATGTTCCCAACATGCGCGATGAAGACCTAGAGC
Source organism: Acidimicrobiia bacterium (assembly GCA_009694415.1). Classification (GTDB taxonomy): domain Bacteria; phylum Actinomycetota; class Acidimicrobiia; order IMCC26256; family JAENVU01; genus SHUZ01. The sequence goes on along the minus strand of SHUZ01000023.1, from coordinate 3,739 downwards.
GAGGCGCCATCGAAGTTAACGAAATTCATCGTCGTGCTGCGTCGCGGTTCAACGACGTAACCATCGTCGATGCGCACACGCTGTTCTCCGACGAGAACGGGGATTACGCGCAGCGCTTAGTCGATGACGAAGGCAACGAGTTGAGCATGCGCGCATCTGACGGTATCCACTTAAGCCAAGCCGGTGCCGATCGCCTCGCTCGCTTTACCTTCTCGTTACTCGATGAAGAGTGGAACGTCAGTGAGCAAGCAGACCCGACACAACCTCAGGACGTGATCGAGACCAAGGGATCGGGCCGGATTAGCGGCTCTTCTGAATTTACTTCCCGATCCACGGTTACGCCGGACACAACCACAACAACGACTATTGAAAATCCGAAGACACCGACCTCCATTGGTGTAGCGACAACGACAACCTCCGTCGCCAGCACGACTACTTCTACTGTGCCGCCGAGTCCATAGATCTCGCGCGCTGTTAGAACCACCCGAACGGCGCGTAGGTAGGCTCCCCGTAATGACCGACTCCACATCCGCCGCAAGCGCCGTTTGGCAGGTAACAGAACTCGTCTCTGACGGCGTTGGCGCGTTAGCGAAACGGGCGACTGAAAACGGCCGCATCTCAGTTGCGGCTCTCGATGAGATGCAAGTTGTCGCGTATGACCTCGCACATGCCTCGGCAGCCGTTGAGGGTGCCAAGGTGATGTTGTCCTATGCGGAGCATGGCGAAGACGAGGAGCGACTTTCGTACGCGTTCATTGCCGACGCGATCTCAGACATCGCCGCGCGCCTAATAGGCAGAGACCGTGAATGGCAGGTAGATCCAGCGACCCTTGCTACATCCCACGAGTTTGTAACAAAATATCGTTCGCCAGAAGTTCTGTCAGCGATCGCCGACGGCTTAGTGCGCACTGGCACCGGCGCGCCGCATCTGTCTGACGAGTTCGACATGGTCCGCGACACGTTCCATAGGTTCGCGAGCGACAAGATCCGCCCGGTGGCCGAACACATCCACCGCAAGAATGAAGATATCCCTGAAGAAATCATCACTGGACTCGCCGAACTCGGCGGCTTCGGGCTTTCGGTGCCAGAGGAGTACGGAGGCTTTGCGGCTGGCGGAGACTCTGATTACTTGGCGATGTGTGTTGCAACCGAAGAACTCTCGTGGGGATCCCTCGGTGCGGGTGGCGCGCTGATCACACGACCGGAAATCCTCACGCGCGCGATTGTGAAGGGCGGTACGGAGGATCAGAAGCGTTCATGGCTCCCGCAGATCGCGTCGGGAGAACGCGTTGTTGGCGTCATGGTCACGGAACCAGACTTCGGGTCCGATGTTGCAGGCATCAAGGTGTCGGCAACTCCAACAGATGGCGGTTGGCTCCTCAACGGAGTGAAGACTTGGTGCACGTTCGCCGGTCGCGCGGACACTCTCATGGTTCTTGCCCGCACCGATCCCGATAGGTCGCTGGGACATCGCGGATTGTCGGTGTTCGTCGTAGACAAGGAACCTGCTCCCGGTCATCACTTCTCGTTCGCCGATGGGCGCGGCGGCAAGATGGAGGGTCGTGCGATCGACACGCTGGGATACCGCGGCATGCATTCCTTCGAAGTTGCATTCGAAAGTTGGTTCGTACCGGCAGAGAACTTGATCGGACTAGATGATGGAATAGGGAAGGGCTTTTACCTCCAGATGGAGGGATTCGAAAACGGACGCCTCCAGACAGCATCGCGTGCAATCGGCGTAATGCAGGCCGCGTTCGAAGCCGGATTCAATTACGCGAAAGAACGAACCGTGTTCGGAGAGCCGGTCTTTGATTACCAGTTGACCAAAGTGAAACTTGCGCGCATGGCGGTTCTTATCTGTGCAGGTCGACAGTTCTCTTACGACGTAGCTAGCAAGATGGCGCGAGGTGAAGGTGCGCTCGAGGCGAGCATGGTGAAGGCGTACGTCTGTCGCGCTGCTGAGTGGGTAACCCGCGAAGCGATGCAGATTCATGGTGGTATGGGGTACGCAGAAGAGTTCCCCGTATCGCGCTACTTCGTTGATGCGCGTGTTCTATCTATCTTCGAAGGTGCCGATGAAACGCTTTGCTTGCGAGTTATCGCTCGTCGGCTGGCTGACCAAGCGATCACGTCCTGAGCACCACTCCACCTCCCAGAATGGATCGCGGTCGGATAGCGCTCCTCGCCGTCCCGATCGCCGCGTTCGCAATTACCGCGAACATTGGCAACGCGCTGGCACCGACCCTGATCACAAACGATCCAATCTTGTTGCTTGTGCTCGCACCGCGCATTCGTTGGCTCATCTTCGTTTCGGCCAAGGTAGGAGACTTGGCTTTCTACGGGATCCCGATGCTGCGCGCATCTGCCATTCTCACTACCTACTTCCTGTTGGGTCGCTGGTACGGCGACAGAGCGATCCGTTGGATGGAAGACAAAGCAGCGAACACGGCGCGTCCGCTCCTTTGGATTGAACGCAAGTTCTACAAAGCGCGCTATCCAATCGCGTTTTTCTTCCCCGGCAACCTTGTCGCGATCTTGGCGGGCGCATCCGACATGGCGATGCCCGTCTATCTAGCAGTCGCGTTGTCAAGCATCGCGATCCGTCTGGTCCTAATTCGTTATGTCGCTCATCTTTTCGAAGGCCCGTTATTGTCCGCGCTCGACTGGATCGCCGATTACCAGATCTGGCTGACTGTGGCTTCGGTCGCTGGTGTTTTCATATGGTCGATGTGGTCGAGCAGGAACAGCCTCGCCCCAATCGAATCGATCGAAGAGTTCGCGACCGAACTCGACCAAGCGGCCGCGGAACTAGAAGAAGAATCCTGATCAGTCAATGCTTCGCGTCATTCTGGCTCGCTCGCCGCGCGTCACAAACTTGGTGGCCATCTTCCTACTCGCTTCGTCGATCATTTCATCACCGAACATGACAGCGCCGCGGCGGTCGCCTTCGGTAGTCGCCTTCTCATAAGCCTCGAGAAGGTCGAAGGCATGGTCGAACTGATCCTGCGTGGGCGTATAGACCTCGTTGATAACTGTCACCTGGTCTGGGTGGAGCGACCACTTGCCGTCGTAACCAAGGATGCGAGTTCGCATCGCGTATTCGCGAAGCGCGTCGAGGTCGCGAATCTTGAGGAAGGGGCCATCTATTACCTGCAGACCATTCGCGCGTCCTGCCATGAGGATCTTCGCAAACACGTAGTGAAAATGGTCGCCGGGGTATTCGGGGATTGCTACACCACCCGTTAACACCGGCATCTCCGTTGATGCAGCAAAGTCGGCTGGCCCAAAGATGATTGTCTCGAGTCGATCGCTCGATGCGCAGATCTCCTCGACGTTGATCAAGCCGCGTGCCGTTTCGATCTGCGCCTCAATACCAACGCGACTCGTCCGACCGGTGACCTTCTCAATCTGGGTCAGCAACATGTCGAGAGCTTGCACTTCCGCCGCGCTCTGCACCTTCGGAAGCATGAGCTCGTCGAGTCGTTCAGACGCGTTTTCAACTATGTAAGTGACATCGCGGTAGGTCCATTCTGTATCCCATGCGTTCACGCGGACACACAACACGGTGTCACCCCAGTCTTGCGAGTTGATCGCGTTCACAACTTTCTCGCGAGCTGCTTCCTTCTCCAGCGGCGATACTGAATCCTCGAGGTCGAGGAACACCATGTCGGCACCGAGGTTCGGTGCTTTCCCCAACATCTTCTCGTTGGAACCTGGCGTGGCATGGCAGGAGCGTCGGG
>SHUZ01000022.1 GCA_009694415.1 Acidimicrobiia bacterium | reverse complement strand
GGGCGCACAGTTCGTAAGTTGTCCAAGGAGGAAACAGGAAAGCAAATCTCGGCACTGAAGAAGCGGACGGGCATCTCGAAGATTGAGATCTCGGTGCAAGAAACCGATCGTCGCGCATTGCGCGCAGAGACACTTGGCGCGGTTATGCGGAGCATTGCTGCCGCTGTGATTTGGATTACGACGACCATGATGATTCTGCGTGAACTCGGCGTAAATCTCGCAGCAATCGGCCTGAGCCTCAGCATTATTGGCGTAGCGCTCGGATTTGGATCGCAGTCCCTGGTCAAGGACTGCCTTTCGGGAATCTTCATGATCCTCGAAGATCAGTACGGTGTCGGAGATTTGATAGATGCCGAAGTGGCTACCGGAACCGTCGAAGGCTTGGGCCTTCGGACGTTGCGGTTGCGAGACTCTGACGGCACCGTGTGGCATATCCCGAACGGCGAAATTCGTCGCGTCGGAAACAAGAGCAAACAGCGGACCAATCCGTAAGCAGGGTCAAAGGTCGGACGCGACCGGTTGAAGGTGTGGCTGAGGTTGGCCGTTAGCATCGCCGACCAATGTCTGTAGCAGCGATTGTCGCAATTCTTGTAGTCCTTGCGATGGTTGTAGCGGCCGCGGTCGTAGTGACGAAACGTCGCTTACGTGGCGCAGCTGGGACAGGCGCCGGCGGTCTTCCGTTGCTGACACCGCCCCCGCAGACACTTCCTCCTACTTCTGATGCCCCTCTACCCGAGCCTGCAGGCGAGCCGCGACTGCGAGACCGGTTGGGCAAGACACGCGCAGCGTTCGCAAGCGTTGTGGCAGGCCTTGGCAGTCGAGGGGGAGCAGATTCCGAAGATTGGGAAGATCTGGAGGAAGCGCTGATACTCGCCGACGTCGGCGTGGCAACGGCTTCGAAGATTCTTGACGGAGTGAAAGCGAAGGCCACCAACGAACGGGCTGACGCTGAGCGTGTGCTCGAGTTGCTCAAGAACGAGATCCTTTCAATCGTTGCTACCGGCGATCGGGACCTCGCGTACGAGCAAGGGGCATCGAACGTTTGGATGTTTGTCGGCGTCAACGGTGTCGGGAAGACAACAACAATCGCGAAACTCGCCGCACGCGAGGTAAAAAGCGGTCGCAAAGTAGTGATGGCGGCGGCCGATACGTTTCGCGCTGCTGCTGCGGAGCAACTCGCGCACTGGGCCGAACTTGTCGGCGCGGATTTAGTGCGAGGTCAAGACGGCGCGGATCCAGGGTCGGTTGTGTTTGACGCGATGAATGCGGCGGTGCACCGCGGTGCGGATCTCGTGCTTGTCGATACGGCCGGGCGTCTGCATACCAAGGTCAACTTGATGGAGGAATTGAAGAAGTTGCGCCGAATTGTTGACCGAACGCCGGGAGCGCTCAAGGAGGTGCTACTCGTGTTGGATGCGAGTACAGGCCAGAACGGCCTTGCTCAAGCGCGCCAGTTCGCCGATGCCGTTGAAGTGACGGGCGTCGTTCTTACGAAGTTGGACGGAACCGCAAAAGGAGGCATCGTCCTTGCCATTCAGGCTGAACTTGGTTTGCCGGTGAAACTTGTAGGAATTGGTGAAACGGCAGATGACCTGGTGGCGTTTGATCCTGTCGAGTTTGTCGACGCGTTGTTCGCGTAGCCTCGGTTCAAATGTTCGACTCCCTATCTGACCGTTTAGACGGAATCTTCTCCCGACTGCGTAACCGCGGGAAGTTGACCGAACGCGATATCGACGAGGTTGCGAGGGAGATTCGACTGGCGCTCCTTGAAGCCGACGTGAACATCAAGGTTGTAAAAGGGTTCATCGCGCGCGTCAAGGAACGTGCGAACGGCGCGGAGGTCCAGAAGAGTCTTAGTCCGGCGCAACAAGTCATCAAGATTGTCCATGAAGAACTTGTAACGACACTCGGCGGAGTATCAGGCAAACTCTCGATGAGTCCCAAACCGCCAACCGTTGTGATGTTGTGTGGCCTGCAGGGATCGGGCAAGACAACCGCGTCAGCCAAGTTGGCGCGGCTCCTAAAGAGCCAAGGCCTGCAAGTGTTACTAGTCGCCGCTGATCTCCAACGCCCCGCCGCCGTCGAACAGTTGCGAATACTCGGCGAACGCCTTGATGTTCCCGTTTGGTCCGCGCCCGATGATGGCCCGAAGGATCCGGTCGCGGTTGCCAAGTCGTCCCTCGATGAGGCTGCGAGATTAGGCAAGAACATCGTCATCGTTGACACGGCAGGACGATTGCAAGTTGACGACGAACTGATGGGCGAACTTGTTCGCGTTCGGGATGCAGTGCGACCGACGAACACGTTGCTGGTCGTTGATTCGATGACCGGTCAGGAAGCAGTGAACGTGGCCGTCACGTTTAATGAACTGGTCGGCCTCGACGGCATCGTGCTCACGAAGATCGATGGAGACGCGCGAGGGGGTGCAGCGCTGTCTGTGAAGGAGGTCGTCGGGAAACCGATTCTGTTTGTTGGAACCGGTGAACAACTCGATGATTTCGAAGCTTTCCATCCCGATCGCATGGCGAGTCGCATATTGGGCATGGGCGATGTCCTGACGCTCATCGAAAAGGCAGAAGAAGTATTCGATGAAGGTGTCGCTGCCAAGGCGCAAGAACAGATGGCCAAGGGCCAGTTCACGCTCGAGGACTTCCTCGAGCAGATGCGCCAGGTCAAGAAGATGGGCCCCGTAGGCAACTTATTGAAGATGCTTCCTGGCCTGCCGGCCGAGATGCGCAAGGCGGAACTGAACGAAGGTGAAATCGGCCGGATCGAAGCCATCATTTGCTCTATGACACCGGCTGAGCGAAGGGATCCGGCGTTGATAAATGGGCCCCGCCGCGTCCGGATCGCAGAGGGCAGCGGAACCGCAACATCTGATGTGAACGCACTGCTCAAGCAATTCAAAATGGTTCAGCAGATGATGCGGTCGATGGGTGGGGGGAAGCGTCCTAAGTTGCGCGGGATGGATCTTTCGGAAATCACCGGGGGCAAGTAGCCAGGAATAACACCATGGCGCCGTGCATCAGGTTGTCCCCGGACAGGCATTTCTGGACCCGCTCCGCTACCCTTGGTCGTTTCCCCGTTCCACCGAGAGGATGCGTTGTCGTGTCAGTAAAGATCCGCCTGATGCGGGTTGGCAAGAAGAAGCAGCCCAGTTACCGCGTTGTTGTGGCCGATTCACGGTCTCCGCGCGATGGGCGATACCTAGAGATCCTCGGTCAGTACCAGCCACGACAGGAGCCCTCGGGTTTCACGGTCAACGATGAGAAAGTGCTTGCCTGGCTCCGCAAAGGCGCGCAGCCGAGCGATCGGGTTCACCGTTTGCTCGTTGGCGCTGGAATCTGGGAACGCTACGAATCGGACCGTACGGGCGACTCGAAGGCAGTGAAGTCCGCAGCGGCGAGGGCCAAGGGTGCAGACGCGGCGCGCGTTATTCGCGACGCGGCCGCTGCCGAGAAGGCGAAACAAGAGGCAGAAGATGCCAAGGTGAAACAAGTAGCAGACGATGCCAAGGCCGCGTCTGAGGCTGCTGCGGCAGCCGAAGCAGCTGCCGAGGCCCCCGAAGAAGTAGTGGCCGAAGAAGCGCAAGCAATCGATACCGAAGCAGCGGTAGACGTGACGCCAGACGCAACGCCCGAGGCGAGCACCGAAGCTTCAAGCGATGCTCCCGAAGCGGATACCGCGCCAAGCGACGATGCTCCAAGTGATGCTGCGGACGGCGAAGCGACTTGAGTTCCGAGGATCTCGACGAAGTAATTGAAGACGAGATTGCCCCAGACGGAAACCGCGTCTTGGGCGGCAGGGCGAAGGCAGTTGTAGAACACGTCACTCGGGCAATCGCTGATGAGCCAGATGCTGTCGAAGTAGATGTTGTCGAACGCCGCGACGAAGTAATGCTTCTCGTGCATGCGGCAAAGTCGGACATGGGCCGCCTGATTGGCAAGCGTGGTCGCGTCGTTCAGGCGTTGCGTCAACTGACGCGGGCTGCGGGCGCCGCCGAGGGAATCAAGGCCTCGGTCGACATCGTCGAATAAGGAATACATGACCGAAGCGCCACACCTCGAGGTTGGCCGAATAGGTCGGGCGCACGGACTGCGCGGCGAGGTGAACGTAACCCTCACGAGCGATCGCGAGGAACGCGTTGCTCCCGGTTCTGTTCTTAGGGCCGGGGACCGTTCGTTGGTTGTTGCAACATCAAGGCGTCATCAGAAGCGCTGGATCGTGCTTTTTGAAGGGGTTGATGGTCGCAACGCGGCGGAGGCATTGACAGGGACGTCGCTCGAGGCGGAACTTCTACCTGGCGACAACGGCGAGATGTGGGTACATGAACTGGTTGGGTCGGCCGTCTTTGATCCACAGGACCAGCCGATTGGCACCGTTGTCGCCGTAGAAGCGAATCCCGCTAGCGACCTGTTGGTCGTGTCGCGGGCCGAAGGCGCTTCAGAGGTTCTCATTCCACTGAACTTCGTGGTGGCGTCAGGTGATGGTCGGATCGTGGCCGACGTACCAGAGGGACTGCTTGAGATAAACGGATGATCTCGCGATGACCGCGCTGCGCATCGATGTGTTCACGATCTTTCCTGAATACCTAGAGGGTCCATTGCTTGTGTCGTTGGTGGGACGAGCGCGAGAGCAGGGATTGCTCGACATACGCGTTCACGACATTCGCGACTACACATCGGACAGGCATCGCACAGTTGACGATGCACCATTTGGCGGCGGTGCCGGAATGGTCTTGATGTGCGAACCATTGTTCTCTGCAGTGGACGCGACGTTGCCTCCGCGCCCACTCTTTTTGCTCAGTGCTGGCGGCAGAAGCTTCGACCAATCTGTTGCACGCGAGTTAGCGCAAGGTCAGGGATTTTCTCTTATCTGTGGGAGGTACGAAGGAGTCGACCAGAGGGTCGCGGATCATGTGTGTGACGGCGAACTGAGCGTCGGTGATTTCGTGATGGCGGGCGGCGAAGCAGCGGCTCTCGTCATCATCGAGGCCGTCGGCAGGCTTGTTCCTGGAGTCATGGCAAACGAGGCTTCGGGAGTCGAAGAATCCTTCGGCAACGGTTTGGTCGAATATCCGCATTACACGCGGCCCAAGGATTTCCGTGCTTGGTCGGTCCCCGAGGTGCTCCGTTCCGGAGATCATGCGCTGATTGCCCGTTGGCGCAGCGCCGAAGCCCTGCGGCGGACTATCAACCTGAGGCCGGATCTAATAGGTGACCGTGACCTCACCAGCGACGAACAGGAACTCCTTGCAGAGTTCCCCGAGTCGCCATAAACGGGCCGCTCAGTTAGGATCGCCTCTCGCTCCCCACTCTGAGCTGAGGTTTCTTACACCATGAACCGCACTGATCTAGTCGACCGCGCTTCGTTGCGTGACGACGTTCCTGATTTTGGACCCGGCGACACGCTCAAGGTTCATGTCCGCGTCGTTGAAGGCACTCGTGAGCGCGTGCAGGTGTTCCAGGGCGTTGTAATCCGCCGCCAGGGTTCGGGGCTGCGTGAGACCTTTACGGTTCGCAAAGTGAGTTTCGGCGTAGGCGTAGAGCGCACCTTCCCGGTTCACTCGCCGATTCTCGCAAAGATCGAAGTCGGCACCCTCGGCGACGTACGTAGGGCAAAGCTTTACTACTTGCGCGATCGAGTTGGTAAGGCCGCGAAGATCAAAGAGAAGAGGGTCCGTTAAGGACCGGGCGTTGCGCGTAGACTCAACCGTGTGAGCACGCTGACCGCGGGTGCCGTCCCGTGAGCGCCGAGGATCTCGAGCGCTACGAGACTGAGATCGAACTCCAGCTCTATAAGGAGTACCGCGACGTTCTCCCGATGTTCACCCATGTGGTGGAGACCGAGCGTCGCTTCTATTTGTCCAACGATGTAAAGATGACTCCGCACCCAGAGGGCGGTCGCGTGTATTTCGAACTAGAACTTCGCGACGCCTGGGTATGGGACATGTACCGACCGGCGCGGTTTGTTTCGCATGTCCGAGTAGTGACGTTCAAGGATGTAAACGTCGAGGAATTAGCAGGAAAAGAGCTATAGAAGGAGTGCAACATGAGCGGCCAAGGACGGCCGGATCCGAGACGGACGCTCGGGGCGCGAGGAGAGGCGATAGTCGCGCGTTGGTATGAACAGCACGGTTACAAGGTGGTCGCGCGCAACTGGCGATGCCGAGAAGGTGAATTAGATCTTGTACTTACTGCGCGCGGCTTGCTTGTGTTCTGCGAGGTAAAGACTCGGTCGAGCGTCGCATTTGGCGTTCCCGCAGAAGCGGTCACGCCACGCAAGCAGCAGCGCATCCGCCTACTCGCAAGCCGCTGGCTCGCCGACAACAATGCACGGGCGCGTTCCTTGCGATTCGATGTTGCCTCTGTGCTGATTGCTGGTGAAACAGATCCGGTTGTCGAGGTGATCGAGGCAGCGTTCTAGGTCTTACTTAGTGTTTCCTCCGACGCTCCTCTTGCTGCCAACACCCCGTGTGCCAGTGTCGCCGCAGGTCGGTGGCATCTAGGGGGACAACCACCTCGTGACCGATGCCGACTCCGATCTCGTGGTCACAACCTGGACAGCGGTACGTTTTTACCGCCTGGTACGGCTGCATGTGGTGGACGGTTATCTCCGAGTCTGGAGGAATCGAGCTCATCGGGAAGTACCGTACCCACCTTGCCGATGTTTTGATCGTTGCGGAGGATCTTGTGAAAACCCTGGACGTCGAGCGCGCCGACGGAGTCGTCGCCATCACCCTTAATAGACCCGATAAGAAAAATGCGATTAATGGCGGTATGTGGCGCGAACTCGTGGATGCGTTCCGCGAGATCGAAGACACGCCGGAAGATCGAGTGCTGGTTATTACCGGTGCTGGTGATGCATTTTGTTCTGGCGCGGATTTGACCGACAGCGATAGCGCTGGCGATGTCGTCGGCGGCGTCGGCGGCTCGTTGCGCCAAATGCGGATCGTGGGCCGTGCGGCTTTAGCCCTTCACTCTCTCCCGATACCAACGATCGCGGCCGTCAATGGAGTAGCGGCGGGAGCTGGCTGCAATCTCGCGCTCGGATGTGATCTTGTCGTGGCCTCCGAAAGAGCGAGGTTCTCAGAGATCTTTTCGAAGCGGGGGTTGTCTTTGGATTTCGGCGGCTCGTGGATTCTGCCGCGACTGGTTGGGATGCACCGCGCAAAGGAACTGGCGTTTCTCGCGGACATTATCGATGCCTCTGAAGCTGAGCGCATCGGTCTTGTGAATCGCGTCGTGGCACATGATCAACTCGGAAGTGTTGTGGCTGAACTTGCCGGTCGGCTCGCCGCGCTGCCCCCTATCCAGGTTGCCGTCACCAAAAAATTGCTCAACCAGTCGTTTTCTGTATCGATGGCAGAAGCGCTTGAGTTTGAAGACGTTGCGCAGGTAATGAACTTCCAGTCAGCGGACACACGAGAAGCGATAGTCGCTTTCGTAACAAAAAGGGAACCGCGATTTACCGGCAGTTGAGATTTGTCTGACTCAAGCGCTTGCCATCGACCGAACGAGGTCCGCGTTGGAGCGGGCAACCGCTGCAGCTTCGCGATCGGGTTCAGTTATGCGTCGGACAAGACTGTTGTGCATTTCCCACTCGGCGCCACAAGCGCTGCACGACAGGAGGAATGATCCTCCTGAGTAGTTCTCCGCGTCAATGAGCGTCTCGTCGTAAGGGCAGTTATTCAGATTCACGACGGTTGCATCGGCGCGAGGATCACGAACCTAAAGAATTCGACAATGTGGTGCGTCGGAGACCTCTTATTACGTAGGCCAGACGAGTCCGTGGGCTCGCGTGGCACCATTGCCGCGTACGAGCCCCGCGATCGCCCGAGCTACTTCGGAGGGCCCTAGCCCTGTCCTGGCTGATATTTCATCGAGGGTGGCTGGTTCGCCATGCAATGCGCTATGAACTGCTCGTTCATCGGGCGTGCCACCGGGTGCGCCGTTTTTGTCGAGTGGGACACGACGGCTCGCCGCAGTTAGGCCTAGCGCTTCGAGCAGGTCATTCGGTTCAACCAGGGGGTGAGCTTCTCCGAGCCTAAGCATGTCATTGCAACCTGCCGCAGAAGGATTGCGGCGCGATCCAGGCATAGCCAATACGTGTCGTCCGTAGTCGACTGCCGCCTTGGCCGTTATGCGCGCTCCACCGGTCACGGTTGCTTCGATCACGGCCGTCACGTCTCCTAGCGCGGCGATGATGCGGTTGCGTATTGGGAAGAGTTCACGCCTTGGTTGCATGCCGAAGGGTTGCTCGCTGACGATTAAGCCACCCCGTCGGACACGGTCGTAGAGAGTGTTGTGCCGACGCGGATAGACGACGTCTAGGCCGGTTGCGATTATGCCAATGACGGGACCACCCGCGTCGAGAGCGCCGTGATGGGCTGCGGCGTCTATACCGATCGCCAGTCCACTTACGACCACGACGCCAGCCCGTGCCAATGCTGCGCCGATCTCGTACGCGTCCTTTAACCCGTGAGGCGACGCCGACCGCGTGCCAACTACAGCAACACGTGGACGCTCGAATGCGTCGGGGCGGTCACCCTCGTACATGAGGACGCCGGGGGGATCGGGGATACCTTCGTCGATTGGGTAGTCGTCTTGACCACTCCAAACCGCTCGTGTGCCGCGTGAACGCGCCAGCAGTTCCGGCCGTTCGATTGCGATTGCTTGCGTCCAAGCGCGAGCGGCTGAAATGCTCTTGTGCTCAAGCCGGCCGGTGAGAGCATCTGCAGCTACGCCATCGATTATGGCGGCGCAAGCAAGGGATGGCCCGCCCCAATGTGCGAGCAGAGCGCGCAACCGCACTGGTGTCATTTGTGGCAGGCACGCCAACTTGATGGCTGCCATCTCGTTCGAATCGGGGTCGATCATGGGACGTCTTCCCGCATGGCGGCGGCGAGAACAATGTTGTCTGGGGCAACCACATCGGAGCCATCGAGATCTGCGAGTGTCCGAGCCACCCGCAGTACGCGCGCTGCGCCACGTCCTGTGAGCATCGCGTCTTCGATAACGAATTGCCACGCGTCAGTGGCTTCTTGCTTGAGGGGGATTAGGGATGCCAGCGCGCCCGCGGGAACGTGGGCGTTGCGACGCCAAGGTGTCCCGCATAGGCGCCGCTTTTGGAGTTCGATCGCTTCGTTCACGCGCATTGCGGTATCGGCAGAAGACTCGCCGGGTGTATCGCCTGGTTGAGGCCCGGCTACGCGCACCCGAAGATCGAATCGATCTAGAAGTGGTGCCGAGAGCCGCCGACGATACCGAGCGCGTTGAGTATCGCTACACCGACACGCGGATCCTCCGAGTCCACATGGACACGGGTTGGTGCAAGCAATGAGCACGAAGTCGGAAGGGAACTGCAAGCTCCCGGCTTGGCGCGCGATGCGAACAACACGTTCCTCGAGGGGTTGACGCAATGCGTCGAGCGCGCTCGGGGGAAACTCGCCAAGTTCATCGAGAAACAGGACACCGCGGTGTGCCATCGTGACCTCGCCGGGTCTGAGTGTGCGGCCGCCGCCGCCAACTAGAGCGGGTGTGGTTGCCGTGTGATGGGGTGCGCGGAAGGGACGCACCGATACGAGTCGATCGGGAGGGGTACCGCCAGCTGCCGACTGGATTCGTGTGACGTCTATCGCTTCGTCTTCTTCGAGTGGTGGAAGGATTGTCGGTAGGCGGCGAGCGAGCATCGTTTTGCCGGTTCCTGGCGGTCCGGCGAGGAGCAAGTGGTGAGAGCCCGCTGCACAGGCGGCGATGGCGAGGCGTGCCGTAGGCAGTCCGCGCACTTCGGCCAAGTCCGATGGTTCGGGCTCTGGTTCAGGAGTGTGATTGCGAATCACTGGAGCATCGGGCCACGGTTCTTCTCCAGCGAGGCAATTGCGTAACTCGCCGAGAGTGCGCGCCGTTCGCACCTTGAGGCCGGAAACCAACGCTGCCTCAGCGGCGTTGTCGGGTGGAACGATGACGACGTCTACACCGTTTCGATGCAAAACATCAGACAGGACGAATGTGCCGGGAACGGATCTGATGGTGCCGTCTAGTCCGAGTTCGCCGAGAACACCTACGCCTTCGAGGCACTCCGCCGAAAGATTTTCCTCCGCAACCAAGAGTCCAAGCGCGATCGCGAGTTCTAGGCCCGCACCCGTCTTTCGAATTGCCGCAGGCGCAAAGTTCACCGTTACCCGTTTGAGCGGGAACGGGAGTTCTGAGGACAACAATGCGGCGCGCACACGCTCGCGCGATTCACGGCCTGTGGCATCGGGGAGGCCGACCACCGTGTAGCCCGGAAGACCTTGAGACACGTGAACTTCGACGCGTACGGGGTAACCGTCGACGCCGAGCAAGGTGGCGCTGCGCAACGAGGCGAGCATTGGAACCTCCCGGAAGAAAGTGAACTGAGGGAGGACCGGGATGGTGCATGCACATTGCCGCGGTGGCCTCGACGGCTAGGGCGCACGGTAGAACAGGGGTGTGACAGTCATCATCGAGGTGCGCCGGTATCCTTTACCTATGGCATGGGATGTTGACGGCTATGTGGCGTCACTCACTTCTTCTAGTCGGCACACCGTCGAGGCGTACGGCCGTGATGTGGCGCAGTTCGTCGCGTGGGCAGACCGAGGCGGATGCACCGATCCAAGTCGCTTGGACCACACTTCGTTGCGCCGGTATCTCAGTTACCTAACTACCCGTGGGTTCTCGCGTCGCACGATCGCGCGCAAGGCAGCTGCGTTACGTTCCTTCTTGCGATATTTGAAGCGACAAGGCGTGGTGGTTACCGACCCCGGTAGATCGTTGCGCGCGCCGAAGGGACCGGCTCGACTGCCACGCGTGCCGCGCTCGTCAGAAGCCGTCGCTCTGCTCGATGCGGCGGTAGCGCAGATCCAAATAACCGATTCCTCGGATGAAAAACCAGATGCCATTAGCCAAGCAACGGCGCTTAGAGACTTGGCGGTCCTCGAGGTGCTCTACAGCACAGGGATCCGGGTCTCAGAGTTGTGTGGTCTCGGGCCAACCGACTGTGACCTTCGACGAGGCGCGCTCACGGTCCTGGGTAAGGGCTCCAAGGTGCGTCGTATCCCACTTGGTGCTCCAGCCGCTGAGGCGCTGGATGTATGGCTAACGGCAGGGCGCCCGCTGTTCGAAAAACCCGACAGTCCAGCCGATGCGGTCTTTCTTAATCTGAGGGGGAGACGTCTCTCTACGAGGGATGCTCGGAGGGTTCTGGAGCGCTTTCCAATGGAAGATGGGCGCACGTTGCATCCCCATGCACTTAGACACGCCTACGCTACGCACTTATTGGAAGGCGGAGCCGACCTGCGTACTGTGCAGGAACTGCTCGGTCATGCCGACCTCGCAACCACGCAGATTTATACTCACCTAACCCGCGAACGCCTTCGGGCGGTCTATGAGGCTACCCATCCCCGTGCCTGACAACTCCAAGACCACCACGATCCAAGACGACACTGCAAATGTCATCGCGGGCTTATGGCAGGACTACAAGGACAATGCGGCAAACGAGGCGCGCGAGCGTCTCATCCTTCACTACTCGCCGCTTGTGAAGTTTGTCGCAGGGCGTGTCGCTGTCGGGTTGCCTCAGAGCATTGAGCAGACGGACCTCGTCTCGTATGGAATCTTCGGCCTCATCGATGCGATCGACAAGTTCGACCCTGCGCGCGGCTTCAAGTTTGAGACGTACGCGATAAGCCGCATCAAGGGCGCGATCATCGACGAGCTCCGCTCCATCGACTGGGTCCCGCGTTCGGTGCGCGCCAAAGCGCGGGCTATCGAGCGCGCTTACTCCAAGTTGGAAAACGAGTTGAAGCGCACTCCAGAAGAAGAGGAAGTCGCAGCCGAACTCGGTATGACAATGAAGGAGTTGGCGCAGATACTTAGTCACATCAGTTTCGTGGGCGTTGTTGCGCTCGATGAAATTGTCGGTGGTGGCGAGCAGGGAAGCGGCACGACCATCGGAGACACGGTCGCCGACAAGGTGAATGATCCGGTGGCAGCGTTCGAAGCCGATGAGATGAAGCACCTGCTTGCCGACGCAATTAACCGGATGCCAGACCGCGAACGTCTTGTGCTCACGCTCTACTACTACGAAGGCATGACGCTCGCCGAGATCGGTGAGGTACTGAGCGTTACGGAGAGTCGCGTGTGTCAGATCCACACCAAGGCGATCCTCCAGTTGCGGTCTCGAATGGTCGAGCCGGCTTAGGCGGATAATCGTTAGCACCATTGCCATTGTCGGCTAATGGGTTTAGAGTCAGGTTCGGTTCCTAACTTCCTCCACGGCTTCCCCCTCCCGCACTCGCTTCCTGCTGGGAGTTGCCATGGATGTTCGCTCGACGCTTCGTCTTGCTGTCGCGGTGCTTGCCGCGTTGCTCGTCACTTTTCCTTCAGTCCCCGCGCTCGGCGCGAATGCTCCCGGACCTTGGCTGAGGCCTGTTGGTGGCCTCGTGCTGCGACCCTTCGTGCCGCCGATTACCCGTTTTGGTCCTGGACATCGTGGGGTCGACCTCGTCGCTCCAGCCGGTACGCCGGTGTATGCCGCGAACAGTGGCGTAGTTGCTTTCGCTGGCCAGGTGGGTGGGACTCTGCACGTTGTCGTTGCCCACATTGGTGAATTACGAACGTCTTACTCGTTCCTGTCGGCGATAGCGGTACGACGCGGTGAGTCGGTCGAACGCGGGAGCGTCTTGGGGAACACGGGTGGCGCGAGCGATGAACATGGTCCCGATGCATTGCACTTTGGGCTCCGTGTTGGTGAACGATATGTAGACCCGATGAAGTTGTTCGCGGCTCCAGATCTATCGCGCATGATCCGCCTTGCGCCGGTGGATAGCCCTCAACAAACTGGACTTGCTTCCCCGTCTCTTGAACAGCGATCGCTAGCCGCATCGTTGCACTTGCCGCAGGTAACTACTCCAGAAGGGAACGCGAACTCGGAGACTGCCTGGGATCGCACTACAGGGGCGTTGGCGTGGCTGGTTACTGGACCCACCAAGTTGGTTGGGCCTGCCGAGCGCTTCGGCAACTCCCTGCTGCGCGCCACGCCGCTCGGTGGGGCGGCCACCGATGCGCGGTCGATATCGCGACGGTTGATGTCGTGGGCTCGGTCCCGCAAAGCCTGCACAACCGATCTCGCTGCTGGCCCTAGTGGCGGAGGATCGGGTCATGTCCTATTAGCGATAGGGGGGATCAACAGTCAAATGTCTGATCCAACAGCGGCAACGTTCGGCCTCGATTGGTCGACACTCGGTTTTCGTCCCGACGAGGTTCGCTGGTTCTCTTACGCGCCAGACCACGGCGTGTACCGACCGCGCAATACCTGGGGAGATTTATTCGGTCAAGCGCTGTCGTTGAGGTCGCAGCTAAGAGCGATGCAGCGAGAAAGTCCAGGCCGCGAAGTAGACCTGGTGGCGCATTCGCAGGGTGGGGTCGTTGTCGACGCGTTCCTTCAACTTATTTATGACCCTGCAGACCCAACCCTTCCTCCGATTGGCAATGTCGTAACGCTTTCGTCGCCCCACCGTGGTGTGCCAATCGCGACGGTTGTCCAGATGTTGTCCGCCGATCCGGCGGGGCGCCAAGCCTTGCGTTCGATAATCGATGCATCCAACGGACAATTGCCACCGGCCAATAGTCCTGCGCTTCGCCAGTTGGCAGAATCGTCGCCGTTCTTGCGTGCGATATGGGATCGTCGGATGCCGGAGCAAATTGATCTGACAACGATTGGCTCGACTGACGATGTAATCGTGCCAGCGGACCACTCGACGGTGCCGGGAGTGCCAGAGGTCACCGTGAACCCGCGTGGACTGAACGACCACTCGGCCATCGCGTCCGATCCGCTCGCGATGGCTGCGGTTCGACTCGCTCTCGAACAAAAACCGTTGCCGTGTGTTGGGTTGTTGGATGGAATTCGAGGTGCGATCGAGCCGGTGATTGTGAGCAGGTTCGAACGCGGCGCAGGGAAGTTCGCCCACCACGTTTCGCGGTTGGTTCGCGTAACCCGATGACTACCTATACGAGCTCGTATCAATTGACAGGACATGGAGGTCCCCGATGACATTTTGGAATCCAACTCAACCGCGTCGCGCCGTGCGACGCAGGCGTTCGAGAACACGCCGTCTCCGCTGGGTCGCGATGTGTTCGATCGCTTTCGCAAGCGTATGGCTGATCATGAGCATCTCTCCTGCGGTATTGGGAGCAAGACCGAACGAGCAGGGGAGGGGTACACGCAGCGGCACATCACCGACCGGTAAGTCGCAAGGCGCGCGGGCACTTTCGAAGGCGTGGGGATACACAGCATCGGATGAACCGCAAGACGTACTCGTCGATGGTGCAACGGCGTTCCTTCTTGGTTCCCGGTCGCTTACTGCTCTCGATACTTCGAACGGCGATGAGCACTGGCGTGTAACTCTTGATGCCCCGAACCCTTGGTGGGCGGTGGGTCGGGACGCGGTAATCGTGAGCACTGCGACAGGGTTCGTTGCTCTCGAGCGAGATTCGGGAGAGACGCGTTGGCGAGCGAGCGCAAATGAGTTCGCTGGCGCGGTATCGCTATTACATCCGCGCGACTCCATACCTGCCGCGCTTGTCGCGACCCAGGACGGCGGTTTGGCTGCGCTCAATCTGAAGACTGGAACCACGCTCTGGGCGCGCCGTTTACCGGGTCGGTTGCGTGGCTTGGTCGTTGTTGATGATGCCAATGCGAACATTGCACTCGTTACGGAAGGAGCGACCACGCGGGTCCAGATGATTGACGCCCAGAACGGCATCACCCGTTGGGAGGGCGAGGTAACAGATCGCACGTCGACACCTGTATTCGCGGGGGACTCGGTAGTGCTTGGAATGGCACAAGACGAAATTGGCGGAGAGGTGCGGGCGTACCGCGTGAGCGATGGGAAACAACTCTGGTCCTCACCGACCGTCGGAGCTTTTCAGCCTGGCCTTGTGCCGGTTTTGGCTGGTGGGCAGATATATGTGGTGGACGAACTCGGCGAAGTGATGCGCATCGATCCTTCTACCGGAGCTCGGGTGTGGCGACGCAGCATCGGCGAAGCGGTTCTGATTTCTCGGCCAGTCATCATGGGGAAGGTGGTCGTATTGACTGACTATGCGCGTGAGGTTCTGATCATCGACCGCCGCACAGGCAAGATTCGGTCTCGGTTGGCAGCGGGGGCAGTGCCTGTCGGTGTCGCTGCCGCTAAGGAGTTGGTCCTAGTTGCTCAGCGCCTGGTCAGAACAGACCAACTCAGCGCCTATAGGACGAAGGACTTAAAGCCCACTTAAGTTGAGTTATCCCGGCGTGCCCTGCCTAGAGAATCCGATCGAAGCTCCGCTACACTCCGCCTCGACTCGAGCTACAGCTCGGGATCTCGCACGCTCGTCAATCAACGGTCGCCGCCGGGCAATAGCCCAACGGCGCTGCACGGGCGGAGGACTCAACCGAAGGAAGGAATACCGCGTGGCTGTCGTCACTATGAAACAGCTTCTGGCGGCCGGTGTGCATTTCGGCCATCAGACGCGTCGTTGGAATCCCAAGATGAAGCGGTTCATTTTTGGAGAGCGCAACGGCATCTATGTCATTGATCTTCAGCAGACCCTCGAACGGATAGACACCGCATACCGGTACATCCGTCAGACCGTGGAAGACGGCGGGACCGTCTTGTTCGTAGGGACCAAGAAGCAAGCCCAGATACCGATCCAGGAGGCTGCGGATAGGTGCGGGATGCACTACGTGAATTACCGCTGGCTTGGTGGGATGCTCACGAACTTCTCGACGGTACACAAGCGCGTTTCCAAGTTGCGCGAGATGGAACGTCAGGTAGCTACTGGCGAGACCGACCAGATGATCAAAAAAGAAGGCCTCAAGATCAAGCGTGAGGTCGTGAAACTCGATCGCAACCTCGGCGGAATACGGAGCATGGAAAAACTTCCGAGCGTCGTGTTTGTCATCGATACAGGGAAAGAACACATCGCGGTGACCGAAGCGAACAGGCTCGGCATCCCGGTTGTCGCTGTAGTCGACACGAACTGCGATCCAGACATCATCACGTTCCCGATACCTGGTAACGATGACGCGATTCGTTCAGCTGCGCTGATGTGCCGCGTCGTGGCCGATGCATGTGACGAAGGCCGTTACTTGGCCCAAAAGAAGAACGCTCGTTCAGCAACTAAGGCCGAGCCCGCAGCGCCCGCGCCACTTACTCCCACTGAAGAACGCGCACGCGCCGAACAACAGGCGTCGGCCCGTACTGCCGCAGCGGTCGCACAGGCCGAGCGTGAGCAGAAACTTGCCGAAGCGAAGGCTACGAAGGCCGCAGAGCCAGAGGTGGCCGTTGAAACAACGGAACCTACGGCTGAGTCTGCAGCGCCATCCGAAGCGGAACCTGCTGGTGACGTTGAAGGCGATGTAGTAAATGCCTGACGTGAGTGCGAAGGATGTCGCGGCGCTGCGCAAGCAGTCGGGCGCCGGGATGATGGACTGCAAACGTGCTCTCGAAGAATCTGACGGAAACCTAGATGCAGCCAAAGATTGGTTGCGCACTAAGGGGCTCGCTGGTGCCACCAAGAGAGCGGGTCGCGACGCAGACCAGGGAGCGATCGATGTGGTCATCGACGGCGGTATAGCTGCACTCGTGGAGATCACGTGCGAAACCGATTTTGTTGCCAAAAGCGACAACTTCAAAACAACCGTGGCAACGGTCGCTGCGCAGGTGGCGAGCCTTGGGGATGCAGACGTGGCCTCCCAGCCGCTCGGAGAATCGACGGTCGGCGAAGAGATCACTCAGATGGGCTCAAAACTCGGCGAGAAGATCGAGATTGGGCGCGTTGTGCGTTACGCAACCGATGGCGGCCTGCTGGATGCTTACAAGCATGTGCAGAACGACCGCGGCGTAATAGGCGTTCTCGTCGAACTTTCTGGCGTAGATCCCTCGGATGAGAAGGCGCAAGTAGTCGCACACGATGTTGCTCTTCACATTGCCAGTGCCGCCCCTCGGTATGTTCAGCGCTCAGATATTCCAGCTGACGCAATCGAGAAGGAACGCGTAGTTCTCACCGAGTTGACTCGCAACGAAGGAAAGCCTGAAGCATCGATCGAAAAGATTGTTGAAGGACGGCTGAACGGGTTCTTCAAGGATTACGTACTCATGGAGCAGGGCTTCGTTCGCGACGCCAAGATGTCGGTCGCCAGTTTGGTAGAAGGTCTTGGTGCTACTGCGGTTGTTACACGCTTCG
The DNA here is from genome assembly GCA_009694415.1 of Acidimicrobiia bacterium. Classification (GTDB taxonomy): domain Bacteria; phylum Actinomycetota; class Acidimicrobiia; order IMCC26256; family JAENVU01; genus SHUZ01. Next base: position 6,408 of record SHUZ01000022.1, on the reverse strand, counting down.
CGCGAGTGAAGATCGGCGAGGAATGACGCGGGAGCCTCGCGCCGCATGAGCACACCGGTAGGGCACTGGAAACGTGTCATTCTGAAGTTGTCGGGCGAGGTGTTCGCAGACACTTCGATCGGATATGGAATTGACTCTGAAGTCGTTTACCGCATTGCAGAAGAAGTAGCCGCAGCCCGCAGCGATCTCGGTGTTGAGATTGCAGTCGTTGTTGGCGGTGGCAACATTTTTCGCGGAATGACTGGTGCGAAACGCGGCATGGATCGTGCACGCGCCGACTACATGGGGATGCTGGCAACCGTGATCAATGCGCTGGCACTTCAGGACGCTCTCGAGAAAGTCGGGCAACCGACGCGCGTCCAAACCGCAATCACCATGGCTCAGGTGGCCGAGCCGTACATACCGCTGAGGGCGATCCGTCATCTTGAGAAGGGTCGAATCGTTGTGTTCGCTGCGGGTACCGGTAATCCGTACTTCACCACCGATACAACGGCAGCTCTGCGCGCAGCCGAGATCGGCGCCGCGGCAATCCTCAAAGGGACACACTCTGGCGTCGACGGCATTTACAGCGCTGACCCACGCCTAGACCCGACGGCGGTGAAACTCACCGAGGTGTCCCACTTCGAAGTGATTGAACGCGGTCTAAAGGTCATGGACTCGACGGCGATCACGTTTTGCATGGACAACGATTTGCCGATCGTTGTGTTCGATGTTTCTACTGATGGAAACATTGGCCGCGCGCTTGTAGGGGAACCAATCGGGACGCTCGTTAGTTCAAAGGAGGCCTGAGACGTGCCTTCTGCCAACGAAGTCATCGCAGAGTGTCAAGACAAGATGAGTAAGGCGATTGGCCATCTTCACGACGAGTTCTCGACTCTTCGGACGGGCAGGGCAAGCCCGGCGCTTGTCGAGAAGATCCGAGTTGACTATTACGGAAGCGAAGTGCCACTGCAACAACTGGCAGGGTTCACGGTTCCTGAAGCGCGTGTTCTCGTCATACAGCCCTATGACAAGGGCGCGATTGGCGCGATCGAGAAAGCAATCCAACAGAGCGATCTAGGCATCAACCCAGGTAACGATGGCCAAGTGATTCGTCTTGCTTTCCCACAATTGACTGAAGACCGCCGCAAGGAAATGGTCAAGAGGGCTAAAAACATGGCTGAGGAAGCTCGTATCGCGGTCCGAAATCGGCGTCGCCATGCGCGCCAGGAGTTAGAAGCACTAGAAAAGGACGGGGATATCTCTCGGGATGAGTTGGACCGGGTCGAGAAAGACCTAGAGAAACTTACCGCCGAGGTGGTTGCCGAAGTCGAAACTGTTCTCACACACAAGGAACGCGAACTTCTTGAGGTCTAGGGCTTTCATGGGGCAGAGTCCCTATTCCGGTTCCGTGATGGGCGACCGGTCTAGCCTGGCCTCAAAGGGTAACGGGGGGTATAAGTGACTGACGGTCACGACGAACAAAATTCAGACGAGTTTCCAGAGCAAGCGCCGGTCAGGCGCGGCGCGGCCGATGGCGTTCGTATTCTTGGCGCCGAAGAAGCGCAGGCGGTTCTAGACACGGGCGAAGTATCTCCTCGCCTGGGCGAGTACGACACGCGGCACGGCGATGTTCCTGCGCGTCCAGATCCCGATATTCGCCCCGCCGCGCGCTTTCCGCTCACAGACGATGAGGTCCCGAGTCAAGCGGCGTCATTGTTTGCAGAAATTGCAGCAACGTCTGAGGTCGAAGGCGGACCCGCAGCTCCGCTCCCTCATTGGACGGAACCTCCGACCGGCGAAATGCCGATCATCCTCATTGACGAGGCCGACGAAGACACAGACGACACGGTCATCATTGGTACGGCGCCGCGTTTCCGCACCGGCACGGCCGATTGGGCCGAGTCAGATTTTGAACCGATCGAGTCCCTTGCCGATGATGAACCAGCATTGGGGGCGCTAGGCGCTCCACCAGAAGATGACGACCGCGCGTTCGACAGGGAAGTCGCGGCGCGCAGGTCCGGAGGTTCCACGGGCAAGTCTTCACGGCGCCCGAGCGCAGATGACCACGAGCCTCCTGGAACGCAGGCCGACCTAACGACCCGCGTGATCACCGGAGTCGGTCTTGCAGTACTCGTTCTTGTGTGTCTCTCGATGGGTCGCTCGGCGACGATGGTGCTCGTGACTGCCGTAGTCGGTGTTGCGGCGTTCGAGTTGTTCCAGGCGTTGCACCGCCGCGGCTTCCGGCCAGCAACGTTGGTTGCGATTGTCGGCTGTCTAGTGGTGACACCGATCGCATACAGCCGAGGCGAGTTCGCGTTCGGGTTCACATTGGTGCTCGTTACGATCTTCACACTGCTTTGGTATCTCTTCGAGGTTGTGAAGACCCGTCCGGTCGTCAATGTTGCGGCCACATTATTTGGATTCGTATATGTCGGAATCTTGGGTGGCTACGCGGGACTCTTGCTCAGTTACGAACATGGTGTTGGGCTGATCTTGGGCGTCGGTATTTGTGTCGTTGGTTATGACGTAGTTGGGTATTTGGTTGGATCGCAGTTCGGTCGTAGTCGCCTGGCCGCGGCCGTATCGCCGAACAAGACCGTCGAAGGTCTGATCGGTGGTTGTACTGCGTCAATAGTTCTCGCGTTGTTGGTGGTGAATCGGATTACGCCGTGGAATGACTTGGGCGATGCACTTGCCCTCGGTGTGGCTATCGCGGTAGCGGCGCCGTTCGGTGACTTGTGCGAATCGATGATCAAGCGCGACCTGGGAATCAAGGACTTCGGATCTGTTCTTCCCGGTCACGGTGGCTTTCTCGATCGTTTTGACGCGTTGTTGTTCTGCCTGCCCGTTACCTATTACGTGGCGCGGGCACTCGACGTAATCGGCTGATTACCTCCGGTGTCGGCACGATGACAATGCAAAGCCTCCGCCGAAGAGTTGTGTTGTTGGGCTCGACTGGTTCCATTGGGACCCAGGCGATTGAGGTGATTCTTGCACACTCCGACGAGTACGAAGTCGTCGGTCTTGCCGCAGGTCGCAACTTAGAATTGCTCATGAGTCAAGCGAGTCAACTTGGCGTGCCGGAGGATCGCGCACGGTTGGCCGATGGTGATCCGAGTGTCCTCGCGGAACTTGCATCCTTACCTGATGCAGACGTTGTCCTAAACGCAGTGGTTGGATTCGCAGGGCTTCCAGCGACGATTGCCGCGGTTGAGAATGGCAAACGGCTTGCCCTAGCGAACAAAGAAAGTCTGATTGCCGGAGGGCCCGTAGTGGCTAAAGCGCGGGCGGCGGGCGGCGGTGAGATTGTGCCTGTCGATTCGGAACATTCGGCCATTTACCAAGCGATGCGGTCCGGTCGACCAAGCGAGGTTTCCAAGATTGTGCTGACGGCGAGCGGCGGGCCCTTCCGCGGACGGTCGCGTGCGCAGCTTGCTGACGTGACCATTCCCGATGCGCTCGCTCACCCAACGTGGAACATGGGGCCAAAAATCACGATCGACTCATCGACGTTGATGAACAAGGGCCTCGAGGTGATTGAGGCGCATGAGTTGTTCGGTGTCGGGTACGACGCGATTGAAGTACTCGTGCACCCTCAGTCTGTTATTCACGGCATGGTCGAGTTTTGCGATGGCGCCACGGTGGCTCAGTTGTCTATGCCAGACATGCGGCTACCGATTGGGCTCGCATTGGGCGCGCCTGATCGTCTTGATCAGGCGTTTGGTCCAGTTGATTGGTCCACTCTTTCCGAGTTGACCTTTGAGCCACCCGATATGGAGTCATTCCCATGTTTGTCCCTTGCCTATGCGGCAGGTCGAGAGGGCGGCGGAGCTCCTGCGACGCTGTCGGGGGCGAATGAGGTAGCCGTAGAAGCCTTTTTGGACGGGCGTATCGCTTGGACGGCTATCCCAGAGGTTGTAGACGAAGTACTTCAGATGGGAGTCGGGAACATCGATGACATTCCTGACGTTCTAGAGGTGGACAGGAGCGCGCGCGAGCGCGCCCGGGTCGCCGTCGACATGAGGAGTTATGGCTAAGCGATGAAAGATCCGTTGGACGATGCGCCACCCATAGAAACGCGTAAGGCAGTGACCGGGATCCTGGTCGTCGTAGTTGCGCTTTTGTTGCTTGTGGTCGCTCGACCGTCTACGTGGGTGACGGTAGCGATTGTTGTCGGCCTGATTCTCACGATCATGTTGCACGAATGGGGGCACTACATCGCAGCTAAGAAAGCTGGGATGAAGGTCACCGAGTTCTTCCTGGGTTTCGGCCCGCGGATTTGGTCCTTCCGTCGCGGAGAAACTGAGTACGGCATCAAGGCCATACCGGCTGGCGGTTACGTTCGAATCATTGGCATGACGAACCTTGAAGATGTTGATCCAGAGGACGAGGCCCGTACCTACCGTCAATCGACGACACCGAAGAAGTTGATGGTCGTTCTAGCGGGAATCACCGTGAACTTGTTGATCGCACTCTTGCTTATTTACACAATCCTTGTAGTGCGTGGCCAGCAAGAACTGTCTACACAGATCGCTTACGTAGCGGCTGACTCACCTGCGCGGAGTGCCGGGCTGCACAAGGGTGACCAAATCGTGGCGATTGACGGTACCGAAGTATCTGACTGGGAAACGGTCGGCAAGCTGATACGACCGAGTGCCGGAACGCCCGTAGAAATTGTTGTTGATCGAGACGGCGAACAGGTCGCGATGGCGATTACACCGCAGAAGATCGATGGCGCAGGCCGCATCGGTATTGGTGCGCGAGTTATCAACACTCGCGTGTCGCCGATTGCTGCGGTCCCCAAGTCGGCAGTAGTGATGTACGCGGGAACCGAAAAAACGGTTCTCGCTCTCGGACGCATCTTCTCTCCGTCGGGGATTGAGAAGTACGGCAAGACCGTTACCAATTCAAAAGGTGGGTTCAGCGGTGATGAGCGGCCTCGGTCGATCATCGGGATAATCGCCGATGGCGATGACATGGTGAACGGTGATTATGTGATGCTGCTGGCGCTGCTCGCTTCGATCAACGTCTTCCTTGCACTCTTCAACGCACTTCCGTTACCGCCACTCGACGGAGGCCACGCAGTGATTGCGGCCTACGAGGGCATCGCGTCGAAGCTGACCCGGCGCCGCGTGAGGGTTGACTATCGCAAGGTGATGCCAGTCGCAGCGGTCGTGATGGTGTTCCTGCTTATGTTCGGGCTCTCCGCGATGTACTTAGATGTAAAAGGCCTCTAAGCCAGAAACGAGCCGCGGGGGACTGGCGGTCGTATCCTTGCGCCGTGGGTTTTGAACGGCGAGTTACGCGACAGGTACTAGTTGGGCGCCCACCGGGCCCGAGTGTCGCTGTCGGCGGGACCGCTCCTATTTCTATCCAGTCGATGACGACGACTAAGACGGCAGATGTGGACGGCACGCTTGCGCAGATCTACGCGCTCGCCGGTGCAGGTTGTGACATTGTGCGCTGCACATGCAACGACGAAGCTGCCGCTACAGGGCTTGCTCAGATCGTTCCGCGGTCACCTGTGCCGATCATCGCGGACATCCATTTTCAACACAAGCTCGCGCTGGCGGCGATGGAGGCCGGAGTGCACGGGCTGCGGCTTAACCCTGGAAACATCCGTAAGCCAGCCGACATCAAGGCCGTGGCTTCCGAGGCCAAGGACCGCGGGATCCCAATTCGCATCGGGGTAAACGCAGGGAGTCTCGATCCCGAAATCGCAGACCTTCATGGGGGAGCGACGCCGGAAGCATTGGTTGCGTCTGCGCAGCGCGAACTTGCCTACTTCGCAGAGATCGGTTTCGATGACGTAAAGATTTCGGTGAAGGCCAGCAACGTCGCGCTGATGATTGATGCCTACCGCTTGCTTTCGGAAACGGTCGACTATCCACTGCATCTCGGTGTGACCGAAGCTGGTCCACCACCGGCCGGGTTGGTCAAATCGACCGCTGGAATTGCAACTTTGCTGTCGGAGGGCATTGGCGACACGATTCGCTATTCACTCACAGCTGACCCGGTCGAAGAAGCCCGCGCAGCCAGAACCTTGCTCGAGTCTCTCGGCCTGCGGGAACGCAAGGGTCTAGACCTAATCGCGTGTCCGAGCTGTGGCCGCGCCGAAGTTGATGTGATCAAGGTTGCAAACGCAGCCATGGAAGCGCTCGAGAAGCGCAACATTCCGCTGCAGGTAGCAGTGATGGGATGCGTAGTGAATGGACCCGGCGAGGCGCGTGAAGCAGACCTTGGGATCGCTGCCGGTCGCGGGAAGGGACACTTGTTCGTTAAGGGCCATGTAGTGCGCGTTGTTCCAGAGGCGGACATGGTCGAAGCGCTGGTCGCCGAAGCGGAGCGCATAATGGAAGAAGGCATTGACGCTGTGATCGCGTCTGCCGACTCAGGAGCAGCAGCGGAAGCCGAAGCGACGCGAGT